>NZ_PPDA01000009.1:0-223564 GCF_002959835.1 Veillonella sp. S13053-19
ACTCTCTAGTGGTGTTAATTAATACAGAGACAATGTTTCGATATTTAGATGAAACATTGGTGTTAGATAAAGAATGTCCGAGGACTAATAACCCTATTGAAGGTGGGGTAAACGCACAACTCAGACGTTTATTGCGGTACCATCGAGGGATGTCTGTAGAAAAACGCATAAAAGCGGTCTTTTGGTGGTGTTATTTACACTCACCAAGACCGCTTCCTGCAAAAGAAATACTTAAGGTAATGCCAACTGATGCGAGTATTTCTAAAATATATAGATCTATGAATGAAAGAGCCCAACTTCAAGGCATAATTCCAACTTGGGGGGATGCCATTTCTTGGGGTGATTTGCATAACTATGACAAATTATCTTTCAATGATTGGGATTAAAGTACCAACACGTTTTGTCCTATAACCCTCTTTTTATTTATCTATTTTACTTGAAAGCGCCTACCAAAGCAGCCACACTAGGACGGCTGATCAATGCTTTCACTAAAACAGAGCCAAGAACGGCTGGGATTGTTTGACCTACGATAAGGTTCAATACTAATGGCCAGTATGGAAGGCCAAGCAACGGGCTAAGCCATAACGGCACGCATAATGCAGGTACAAAGATGATTGGCAACATCGCCCACCAAGCGCTAAGGCCAATTTTACGCATACCTACGATAATACCTGTTGTTAAAATACCGACGCCAAAGCCGCCCATCATATCGAGGATACCAAGACCACCGAATAGGAAGTTAGAAATGAGGTTGCCAATCCCCATTGGAATTACCAAGAACGGAAAGGCATAAGCAAGTGCATATAATGATGTTGCTATACGAATTTGATACGCTCCGAAAGAAACGCTTTGCGTTAAATATAGTACAACGATGTACAATGCCACAACCATGGCAGAAATAGTCAATTTACGTGTAGTAATCATAACACTCACCTCCTCAAATAAAAAAGCATGGCAAAACTACCATGCTATAAATGCTTATGAATTTCCGTAGTTTTGTTTAGAGACAGGATGGTTTCAAACTGTCTTATTTAGTTGTCGCCTTTAGGCAATACTAATATTAGCATATATCTAATATTTTCGCAATCAATTTGGTTGTAGGCGGACTTATATGTAAATCTACTATTAGTGTTAAGTTGGTAAGGACGGGGTGTCAGGAGATACCTTTCCTCATCGCTCCACTGGCTATACGGTCATCGGCCTAGGGCCTCGACCTGCCAAAGTCGCTCTTTGAAAAGGTATCTCCTGCCACTGCGAATTTAGTTAATCAACAAATAAACTAATATTAGCGACGTAGAAGTCCACCTCAAGGCAAACATAGTATCTTATCTATTAGTTTATATACAAAGTAGCTCCCTAAATGGCGGCTACTAATATAATCCAGTTTTAGTAGATATAGAGAAATTCTATTATTGTGCTGGGTCTTTAACACTATTTGCTTCAAAGGCAGTTTGTCTGTCGATGCAGGTACCGCAGTGTCCGCATGGTTTGTCGCCGCCTTCGTAGCAGGACCATGTTAGGTGGTACGGAACGCCTAGGCGTAGGCCTTCTTTTACGATGTCTGCTTTGTTGGAGTTGATGAAAGGTGCTTCTAGAGAGCATTCTTTACCAGATCCTTCAAAGATGGCGTCGCCCATGGATTTGTAGAAGTGTTCTGTACAGTCTGGGTATGCATTGCCAGCCGCATCATCGCTATGGGCGCCATAGTAGATATATCCGCAGTCTAGAGATAAGGCTAAGGAAGCCGCCGCAGATAGGAATAGACCATTTCTAAATGGTACATAGGTGCTAACTGTGCCTTCCCCTTCTGTTTCTTGTTGTTCTTTATAGGAACCTTGAGGTATTTCCTCTGTGGATTGGGTCAATAAAGAGCAATTGCTGAAGGCAAACAATTTAGTGACATCCATTGTTTTACCTTCAATACTGTAGTGCTCTAAAATAGCTGCGGCCGCTTCTAGTTCTTTGCTATGCTTTTGACCGTATTGAATGGATAAAGGCACTACATTGTCTTTTCCAAATCTTTCAATGGCAAGGGCTAAACATGTAGTACTATCTACACCGCCGCTAAATAGTACGACGGCCTTCTGTTTTTGAGCCATATTATCTCCTTTTAACTATTACAACAGCCTCATCCGTAGATGAGGCTGTGCTTTTACATTCCTTAAAATTTTATAGATCAATTACCAATTCTACTGGGCAGTGATCAGAGCCAAAGATTTGTTGATGAATCTTTGCTTCTTGAATTTTGTCGTCAAGACGTTTAGAGGTGATGAAGTAGTCAATTCTCCATCCTGTATTCCGCTCACGAGCTTTGCCCATGTAGGACCACCAACTATATTGCTCAATTGCATCTGGATAAAGGTGACGGAATGTGTCTGTGAAACCAGCACCTAACAGTTCTGTCATTTTTGCACGCTCTTCATCGGAGAAGCCTGCATTTTTACGGTTTGTCTTAGGATTTTTAAGGTCGATTTCTTGGTGCGCTACATTAAGGTCACCACAGAGAATGACTGGTTTTTTCTTATCTAATTCAAGCAAATAGTTGCGGAATGCGTCTTCCCAAGCCATACGGTACTCAAGACGAGCCAATTCACGCTGGCTATTCGGTGTATAGCAACATACTAAATAGAAATTGTCATATTCAGCAGTAATAACACGGCCTTCTTGATCGTGTTCTTCAATGCCAATACCATTAGTTACGGACAACGGTTTAATACGCGTAAATACAGCGGTACCACTGTAGCCTTTTTTCACAGCGCTATTCCAATATTGCTCATAGCCTGGCAATTCCAAAGAAATTTGTTCTGGTTGCAATTTCGTTTCTTGCAAACAGAAAATATCTGCATCTAATTCATTAAAGGATTCCATAAAACCCTTTGTGACAGCGGCGCGTAGGCCGTTTACATTCCAAGAAATTAATTTCAATTCTTACTCCTTTGCGATACTTCGCATCAATCTAATGTTATTCACCGTATTTAACTTGGTGAAAGTCTCTTTCACATAAAATATAAGCAAAGTTTTTGCTTAATATAAGCTAATCTAAAAATTATATTTTAGCGATATTACTACTTTTTATGTTTTTTTGCATGTCTAGCTTCAGCGCGAGCCTTGCGCGCATTTTCGTTAGCCTTAAGGTCGCTTTCACGTTTCTCACGGAAATAATTAGCCACTGTAGACAAAATAAGAACTACTAACACAGTAACATTAAACATACCTGGGCCAAAATTATAGATGTGATAACACATATAGGCAAAGGCAACAACCGTTAACAATTGCTTTAAAAGATTCATTTGACCTCCTATGTTAGTTTAATGTTTCTACACCTGTATTAAGCGGGAATCCTTCATAAGTTACCCAGTCACTAGAGCTACCAACATATAATGCGGACTCCAAGCCGACTTCGCTCATAGTTAACAATGCATTACAAGCTGTAACACCAGAGCCGCAATACGTTACAACAGGTCGATTTTGATAAATTTCATTATAATACTCAGCCTCTAAGTCTTTTACAGACTTCGGACCATCGACAGTATAGCCACTTTCATAGAAATGATTAACAGCACCAGGAATATGTCCTGTCATACCATCCATCGTATCTACTTGTGATCCATCGTAACGGAAAGGCGCACGAGCATCAATGATAACATGGTCACCACTTTCACTAGCCTTAAGTACCTCATCACGACTCATAACCATATGCGTTTGCAATTCATAGTTAAAAACAGACGGTTCAGCTGGTAACGGAGTTGGTTCTTTAGTTAGACCATGACCTTCCTTAACCCAACGTTCAACACCACCAGACAATACGCGCACATCCGTTAAGCCCATATAACGCAACATCCACCAAAGGCGTCCCGCTAAGAAAAGCCAAGAGTCATACACAACAACCTTGGAATCACGAGTGATACCATAAGACTCAAAGGTATGAGCCAAACGCTCCATATCTGGCAATGGATGTCGGCCGCCATGCTCGCCCAAAGGACCTGTTAAATCCTTATTTAAATCCACCGCGTAAGAACCTTTAATATGGCCTTTTTTATAATCTTGATAGCCTCGAGCATCTAAAATAATGACCTCATCGAGACAAGCTAACAATTCATTAGGAGTGATAAAATTTGACATAGGTACTCCTTTCATATAATTATATCGAAAAATACAAATCTGATAATATTATTATATACGAGTACAAGAGGATATACAATTTATTTTGGTACAGTGAAAGTTATTTAATACCTTAAGATGTAAAGCAAACACAAAAAAGCCCCTATCTAAGATAGGGGCTTAAGCGTGATTAAATATTAGGCTTATAGACGTTTATATATGGCATCTACCGCATCAATATCAGCAGGAAGCCAATCCACAGAATATAAAGTATCTTTTGATAACCATTTAGCTGCTTCATGCTCTACTAACGTAATATTAGAGTCATTTACTAAGGAGCATAAATAGCAATGCATTGTTAAATCAAACTTTTCATAGCCAGTATATTCAATGGTAATAATATGCTCTTGAACATTAATATCAGCTTCTAGCTCTTCTTTGATTTCTCTAATAAGGGCTACATCATGAGCTTCACCTGGTTCAATTTTACCACCTGGAAACTCCCATCGATCCTTTAGATCACCATAACCACGTTGCGTTGCTAATATGGTATTGTCCTTTTTTATAATAGCAGCTACAACTTCAATATGTTTTCGTTGTTCACTCATATATATCCTTATCCATTTACAATATAATCATAAATATCATCCCGTACAGGTACTTCAAGTACATATTCTAATTCTACTGCTGCAGTACCATTGGCCATTGAAATTTCTTTAGCATGCTCCTGACCGGTAGAATGAATGGGTCCTAAATAATAAAACTCTTTAGACTCCTCATCATCTTTGTTCTTCCTTACAAATAAATGCATTGCAACACCTAATGCATCAGCATTAAATGCAGTTTGTACATCATCAGAGGTAAAGGTTCGTTTATTCTTAGATATAGCTTTTAGTAATCCTGGATTTTCAAATCTATCCTCATACTTAATAGTATCTTGAATATCATCAGCTTTATGATAGTTGATAAACACAGGATATGTTTTTGTTTCCTTATGAAATTTATATCCTCCAATATTGAGAGGTACTTCATTTTGAGGCCACTCTAATAATTGGCAAACTTGTTCATATGTATATTTTTCATATAAAGCAAATGGTGTATTGCCATAAATATTATCTTTATACCTTTCATTAAACTCCTTGAAACCATATGTAACAAGTTCTTGAACTTGTTCTTTAAAATTATTATCTTCTAAAGCCTGTTTAAAAATTGGAGATATACCATACTTACCATTAGAGAACTCAATAAATTCACTATCTTCAAAAGTCTTTTGTGCTACTTGAACGCCAAATCGATTTGTCATCATATTGATAAGATTAATTCGTCCATATTCAGATAAATCTACATTGTAATTATTATAAAGTTCTTCAGATACATAGTTAATGATATCGTCACGACCATCTAATAATGCCTGTAAAACTATAAGCTCTCGGGCACGCATCCCTACCGTTAATTTTTGAGATATAAAATGCAACATTCGCTCCTGAACAGGCGTAAAGGATATATCATAGTCCTTATCCTTAATCTTTATCAAGAAATGATGATAGGACTTAAATTTACTAAAAATTCTACTTACATCAATGGAGCCATGATCGGCAAAATCAGCAGTTTTAGGAATACGCCCCAATTTAAAACGTAAATTAAAATACGCTTCCTTTATTAATTTCATATCTGAAAATCGAGCAGTATCAATAGACTCATAAATACGCTGTTTAGCTATTTTATCAAAGTGCACCGTCGAGGTACCTGGAATAATACGATTACCAGCCTGTACATAACGACGTAAAGTGTCTTTGTTATAACTCCTATCACCAGATAATGCTATAGGAATCATAAAGTTATTGGTATAGTTACCGATAAAATCTAAAATAACAACATATTCCTTGTCTTCAAATTTACGCAAACCACGTCCGAGTTGTTGAATAAAAATGATTGGACTTTCAGTTTGACGTAACATAATAACTTGATTAATCTCAGGGATATCAACACCTTCATTGAATATATCAACCGTAAATATATAGTCAAGCTGCTCATCTATACGACCTTGGTATTCTCCTGTACCAGTTAAACGAGCAATTGCTTTCTCCCTAACTTCTTGACTATCTTCACCAGTTAAACAAATCGTACGATAAGCACCACGTTCATTAAATGCATCAGATAACTCTTTAGCTTCAATTCTATTAGCACAGAAAACAAGCCCTTTTACACGACTACCACTATGTCCAAAGTAGCGAATCTTTTCTATAATTTTATCTACTCTCTCCTTTGTAGATAAATTCGAGAAAGATACGTCCATATCGGATATATCTTCTTGAGTATCCACCCATAAATCACTAATCCCAAAGTAGTGGAATGGGCAGAGTAAATCCTCTTCTAAAGCCTGTTGTAAACGAATTTCGTAAATAATATTGTGGTCAAATAATTCATACAGATCATAACCATCAGTTCGTTCTGGACTTGCAGTCATCCCCAATAAAAACTGTGGTTCAAAGTATTCAATTATGCGTTGATAACTATCTGAACCTGAACGATGTACTTCGTCAATAATAATACAATCAAATTCCTTCGGATCATACTGTTTCATTACATCATCTCGACCCATCATTTGCATGGTCGAAAATACATGTGTTGCATTATAGTATTTCGCATTTCCTGATACGAGTCCAAACTGAATTGAACTGTCGTTATAAATTCGTTCAAAGCTTGCAATCGCTTGCTTCGCAATTTGTTCACGATGGACTAAGAATAAAATTCTTTTAGGCTTCATCTCTCGCATAGCAAAAGCGGCTGCATAAGTTTTACCAGTACCCGTAGCAGATATCAAAAGGCCTCTTCTTGCATTATTAGCTCTTAGCTCATTGAAGTTAGCAATAAACTGTTGTTGCATGCTATTTGGTTCTAAATGAACCAAATCTATAGCTCTAAATTGTTCTGCTACAGTTTTTTGAGAGGCTCGCTCAGGTCGTACCCATCTAGGTTTATACCACGGAATAAACGCTTCATAAGGAATGGCAAACTCGGAATTCCAATATAGATCAAACTCTTCTGTAATTTCCCGGGCATATGTATCACTACAATGCGCTTCAGACCGAGTATTCCATTCACGATTTTTCTTTAATGCATTAATAGTTAAGTTAGAGCTGCCGACAATAATTTGATAAGATTCATCTTTTCTAAAGATATACCCTTTTGTATGAAAGCCATGACCACTACCATTTGTAGTGCAATAGACTTTTAAATCAATATTCTTTAAATTTCCTAAGTCTTCTAAAACTTCTGGACTATTAAAGCCAAGATAGTCTGTCGTTAATATACGACCTCGAACACCACGATCTTCTAATTCCTTAAGAATTGGCTTTAATGTTAGTAAACCTTCTGGTGTTATAAATGCTACAGATATTAAAAACTCATCACAACTTCGTAAGCCATCTTCAATAGCTGATAAAACATTACGACCTTCCCCATTAGCAATAAGTTCTGAAGATGTAGCAAAATTAATTAAACGATTCGATTCTGACATAACGAACTCCCCATATGATTAATACTATACTTGCTATTATACCAGCCGCAGCAGCAGCGTCTAGAGTATATATATTTTTATACCCAAAACCTTATATATTCATTTGATATGCACTCTATTTCATCTGTAAATCGCAATGTATAAATATTAATATATGTTCACATCGAATAATTTCATCAATCCCTTATGATTATTACTGGTATACGTCTTTTTTGTCGCTTAGAGTTGTGATATAATGTAACTAATTACTCTTAGGGGCGTAGTGCGCCCAAATGGATCCAAAAGAGTTAGTGTGTTTGCAAGGAGCGTACGCAGTTGAAAAAGGGGTACATCAAGTTAATAGCGGCCATTGTACTCGGTGCGGCTATTATCGGTGGTGGGATTTATGGAGTGTACACACTTCTGTCATCCAATACAACGACAATTTTATATCGATCAACAGTTGACGATAAGATCAACGCAATTCGTCCTTATATTGTCGCATTAGACACATATAACTCATACAGCGTAGCTTATGCTAACCAATTACAACCAACTCTTGAAGAGTTACGTAATAGTTCCCATAACACGACGATTACCTTGCCTAAATATAAGGAGCTCAAAACCGCTTTAGAAGCAGCAAAACAAGATAGTTCTACTCCATATGAAGACGTAAACCAAGCAACAAATGACGTACTGGCCGTACTTGATCAAATTATTCCGATTGCAGATCAGTTGCAAGCTTACTATGTAGAACGTCGATTTGAAAAAGATAATTTTAAAGGCAGCGATGAACTAGCTGCACAATATGTACCATTAGCTGAACAATTCTATGCTACGTATAATGCATTAGATTTAGCTTTAGATAATCGTAACAATGAACTCTACACTGAGCGTATGAACGAGTATCAAGGCGAAAAACGCGAAAATGCGGTTAATTTTATTGAATTAAACCTCATGACAGCACAAACTATCGACCTTATTGATCCAGATGGAAATACGGATACGCAAAAGGTTGAGGCTAACTTACAGCAAATTTCACAACGTATTAACAAATTACAACCCGGTACGACTCCAGAAACACAAAATGCTGTACGAGAGTATCAAGATGCTGTAAAAGAGTTTGTTGCAGAAGCCCGCAACTACATTATTATTAACTCATCTTATGGCGAAGCCTATACGCAATTATTTATTAAGTATAATAAGATGATTAATAAGGCTAATTCTGTAAATATGGCAGACTTAGATGTAACAGAGAAAAATAAAAAATAAAGATATACAAAAAGAGGACCAAATGGTCCTCTTCTATTTTGTCTATTTAAGTTTAAGGTCTTTTGTAATGATGTAGTATTCAGACGGTGTCATCTTAATACCATCAATCTTCTTATTACCTACGATATTGACTTTAGGATAGCCTAAGAATAATGCTACAGCGTTATCTAGCATGAGTTGTTGTGCGTTGATAACAGCATTACGGCGTGCCACAGGATCGTTAGCGCTTTCACCAAGGGCTAACAATTCATCAAAACGTGGATCGGAGAAGCCTGAGCCATTAGTTTCAACGCCTGTACCCCAATATTGTTTCAAGAACCATACTGGTTCACCTGTATTAGCAGTTACTACACTAGAGATAATCATGTCATAATCTCCAGATTGAGATAATGTGTCAATCACAGCATAGTCTACGATTTTAATTTGTAAATCTACGCCGATTTTTTTGTAGTCTGCTTGTAATGCTTCTGCATATAATGGCAATTCAGGACGAGATGTATAAGCATAGAAATCAAGTACTAGGTTTTCACCATCTTTATCTACAATGCCGTCGCCATTCGTATCTTGATAGCCTGCACGTTTAAGTAATTCTTTAGCACGTTCTACATTGTATTTATTAGGATCGCGCAATTGGTCAAAGCCATAATCAATGGATGGTGGCAATGGAGCCTTACCCGGTACAAATGTATCCTTCATGAGATTCTTCGCATAAGACTCGCGGTCGGCTGCGGCAATGAGTGCTGCACGCAAATCAGGATTTTGAAGCTTGCCTTTTTGCCCCATACGAACAAATACGTCACGCAAGGAAGCTACTTCATAGATAGTAAAGTTCTTATCATTTTGGAATATACCGTATTCGCCAGGACCAATGCTAACGGCCATATCTACATCGCCCGCTTGTAATGCCATGGCACGTGTGTTGGCATCGTTAATAGATGGAATTTCAACCTTAGCAAAGCCTACCTTACCATCCCAGTAATTATCGTTACGTTTGAGTTCTGCACGCTCTTTTGTGAAAGAGGATACTACATATGGACCCGTACCGATAGGACCTTCCTTAGCAATATCACGACCATCAGCCTCTGCTGTGATATCCATAATTAGGAACAATGGATCCCCAAGTAAGTTTGGCAAGTTATAGTATTCCTTGTCAGTCTTAATCGTAAGCTCCTGCCCCTTAGCGGTGATTTCTGTATAGTTAAAGAACGTTTTTGCTCTTTTACTCTTCGCAAAGGTTCTTTCTAGAGATGCTTTTACAGCCTCTGCTGTCAAACTTTTACCATTTGAGAATTTTACTTTATCGTTGATGGTGAAAGTCCAAGTCAGCTTGTCATCTCCTTGTTTCCAAGAAGTAGCAAGCCATGGTGCCGCTTTCATTTGATCGTCAAACTTGATAAGCGTTTCACCTACGCCAAATCGTACAACAGCCCAGCTAAAATAGTTTTCTGTTGGTTCTAATGTACCTGCAAAGCTAATGGCCCCTACCTTTAATACATCATTAGACGGAGCAGCGTTTTGATTCATACAACCAACAGTGCCTAGCACAGTCATACCTAAGGTCATACCAATTAATAAAGCCTTGCGTAAACCTTTCATTTACACACCTAACCTTTCTACATTCATTAACTATTATGTATGCTCAGACACTCACTATGTTGTGCGTTAACATAACCTAGTAATCCTAACTCAATTTTACAACAGTTAATATAGAGAGAATCTATGTATATCATTTCATATGAGCATATTCCATTATACCTATAGGGGTATATTCCATATAGTCAACTATACTATATATTCGGTGTTAACACAATAAATACTTATAAAAGATTTCGATATATCTATTTTAAAACATCCATATCTATATTTCATATAAAAAATAGCAGTTAGCTTACAAGCTAACTGCTATTGTAATGTACCTACAGGATTTAAAATTCTATATTTTAAATCTATACACTCAAAGTTTAATTTTTAAAATCTATATACGCTTAAATGTATTTCTTATACTATGCTTCTAATGCAGCCTCTTCCAGTGTAAGTGGCTTATGATCTTGGCCAATTTCAAAGATGGAGCTCAATAGAACCTTTGTATAAGGATGCTCCGCATCAGCTAAATGAAGTGCATCTAGCTCTTCAACGATAGCACCTTTGTACATTACGACCACCTTGTGGCACATGGTACGAATAAACGCAATATCATGAGCAATAAATAGGTATGTTAAATTTTTCTTTTTTTGTAAACGCGCCAATAAATAGGCAATGGAGTCTTGTACAGATACATCTAGAGCACTAGTAGCCTCATCTAATACGAGAATTTCAGGCTCTAACACGATAGCACGCGCAATGGCCACGCGTTGACGTTGACCACCAGACATTTCATGAGGATAGCGATGCATAAACTCGCGAGGTAAATCTACCATTTCAAGATAATCACCAGCAATTTGTTCCTCTGTTCCCTTTTCAAGAAGACCAAAGTTGTATAGTGGCTCAAGAATAATATCCTTTACCTTCATACGCGGATTAAACGCCGCAGATGGGTCTTGGAATACCATTTGAATTTTCTTACGGTATTCTTTTGTTTGCTCAGAGTTCATATGCTGAATCTCTACGCCATCTACATAAATCTCACCTTCCGTAATAGGCAGCATCTTCATGATCATACGAACCAAAGTCGTTTTACCAGAGCCAGATTCTCCTACAATCCCAAGGGACTGGCCTTTTTCTAAGGTAATATTGATAGTCTTACACGCTTCGAGCTCACCACCAGTAGGAAGTGGGAATCGTTTACATACATTTTTTAATTCTACAGCGTAGTTAGTCAATGTAACGACCTCCTTCCAATGTTGGTACAGCATCTTTTAATTGTTTCGTATATTCATTAGATGGGTTTTCTAAAATATCTTGCGGTGTGCCAGCATCAACAACACGGCCCTTTTTCATAACAATGATATAGTCGGACATATAGGCCGCTACACCAAGGTTATGCGTTACCATTACGATAGCAGAATTATGCTCTTTAGCAAGTTCTAGCATTTGCATAACAACTTGTGATTGTGTTGTTACATCTAAAGCAGATGTAGGTTCATCACCAATTAATAACGCAGGATCCAGCGCTAATGCCATAGCAATGCCCACACGTTGGCGTTGACCGCCGGATAACTCATGTGGATAACGGCGCAATATATCTGCCCCATTAGGGAGAGAAACAGATTCTAATAACTCAATTGCTCGTCGATCACATTCATCATTGGTAATTTCTATATGAGATTTAAATAATTCTCTAAACTGTTTACCAATGCGAACTATTGGGTCTAAAGCACTACCACTATCTTGGAAAATCATGGCCATGTCTTTACCACGTATAGCTCTCCATTCAGACTTAGATAGGGTGCGAAGGTCTTGACCATTAAAGAGCATTGTACCATCTGTGACCTCACCACCTATAGGCAATAAACCCATGAGGGCCCGGATCACGGTAGTTTTACCAGATCCAGACTCACCTACGATGGTTAATACCTTACCGCGTTCCAAGGTAAAGTTTACATCCATAACAGCAGGCACACCTTGGTACGCGATGTTAAGGTTTTCTACAGTTAGTATGTTATCTGCCATTATAGCTCCTCACTATTTTGTAATTTTGTTAGTAATCCAGTAGTAGTCACTTGGGTACATTACAGCACCTTTCAAGTAAGAACCAGTAATAATATTAGTTTTAGGGTAACCTAAGAACAATGCAGCGCCATCATTCATCAATAATTGTTGAATTTGGATTGCATATTCACGACGTTTTGCAGGATCAAATTCAGTTTGAGCAGCATCTAACAATTGGTCAACTTGTGGATTGGAGTAACCAGAACCGTTTTGAGGGTTGGAACCATTATCATTAGTATGCCAGTAGTTAGCTAAGAACCAGATTGGATCGCCTGTATTAGCAGTTACGATATTAGAGATAAGCATATCATAGTCGCCCTCTTGACCCATTTTATCGATCAAGTTGTAGTCAACTGTTTTGATTTTCATATCGATACCAACTTTTTTAAGGTCTGCTTGAACAGCTTCCGCATAAAGTGGTAATTCTGCACGAGAGTTATATACAACGAAGTTGAATGTCAATGGTTTGCCATCTTTATCAAGGATACCATCGCCATCAGTATCTTTCCAGCCATCTTCAGCTAATAATTGTTTAGAACGTTCAGGATTATACGCATTAGGATCTTTCAAGTCCTTGAAGCCATAGTCCAAAGATGGTGGAATTGGAGCGGAACCAGGAAGGAATGTACCCTTTAATAATACATCTGCATAGTTTTTACGGTCTGTTGCAGAGATTACAGCAGCACGTACTTTATCGTCCCCAAGAACACCTTTTTGGTTGATACGAGCCAATACTACACGAAGAGATGCAATTTCATCTACTTTAAACTTATCATTACCTTGGAACAATCCAATTTCACCAGGGCCGATATTCACAGCCATATCGACATCACCAGACTGTAAGCTCATAGCACGCGTATTAGGGTCATCGATGGAAGGAATTTCAACAGTCTTGAATGGTACTGCACCATCCCAATAGTTTTCGTTGGCAACCATTTCAGCACGTTCTTTTGTGAAAGATTTTACTACATATGGGCCTGTACCGATAGGACCTTCTTTAGCAAAGTTACGACCATCTTTTTCAGATTGTACGTCAACAATTAGGAATACCGGATCCGCCAAAAGACCTGGCATATTAGGATATTCTTTATCTGTTTTGATAATTAATTGTTGGCCATTTGCTTCAATGGATTCATATTTAAAGAATGTTTTTGCATGATTAGATTTTTCAAAAGAACGTTCGATAGATGCTTTTACAGCTGCTGCATCAACCTTTTTACCGTTAGAGAATTTTACCTTATCATTGATAGTAAAAGTCCAAGTTCTATGGTCTGGAGATACTTCCCATTTAGAAGCAAGCCAAGGTTGAGACTTCATTTGTTCGTCAAATTTAGTCAATGTTTCACCTACACCATAACGCATTACAACCCATGAGAAGAAGTTTTCTGTAGGATCTAATGAGGATGCGAAGTTAGTTACACCAACTTTTAACACATCCTTGTTAGCAGCGCCATTATTTTCAGAGCCACAACCAGCGATGAAGGAACCCATCATAACAATACTGAGGCCTGCTAAGAGAGCTTTTTTCCAAGATTTTTTCATATAAAATCTCCTTGTACAATTACATACAAAACATAATAATTTACACATCACAACTATGACAATCCCACATAGTCAGTGATGGAAAAAACATACATTACAATCTATTCACCTAGATACTTTCACAAAAGACAGTTCTAGAAAATGAATACATCTCATAGATTACCCTTGATTCTTCGGATCTACTACGTCGCGCAAGGAATCAGACCAAAGGTTAAAGATAGCTACTACGATAAGGATAGACATACCAGGGAATGCCATGAGCCATGGACTCGTTTGCAAGTACTGACGACCCTCGTTAAGCATAAGGCCCCATTCTGGAGTCGGTGGCTGAGCACCAAAACCTAGGAAGGATAGACCTGCTACCTCAATCATGATAGCCCCAATATCTAAAGCGCCTGTGGTAATAACGAGAGGCATGATATTAGGAATAATATGACGTCTAAGAATTGTAGATGTATTAGCACCCATCATGACAGCTGCCGTTACATATTCCTCGCCGCGCACCTTAAGCGTCATAGAACGTACAATACGAGCATATTTTGCCCAACCTACAACAGATAAGGCTAAAATCGTATTTACAATGCTACCACCTAGAATACCAGCAATAGCAATAGCCAATACGATACCAGGGAAGGATAACATGATGTCTGCAAAGCGCATAAGAACCATTTCAACTTTACCGCCAAAATAGCCTGCTGCAGCACCGATAATAGTACCAATGCTTACCATGATAACAACGATACTGACACCCATAAACAAGGATAACTGTGTACCATAAATGATGCGAGACAATACATCACGACCAAGCTTATCTGTACCAAACCAATGTTGACTACTTGGCGCTTGTAATGCTTGACTCAGATTTGAGCTAAAAGCATCACCCGGAGCAAGCCATGGTGCAAATATAGCTATGAGAACTACCACAAGCATCAAGGCGCTATAGAAAGAGAACAATTTATGTTTTTGAATAAATTCTGCCATTATGCTCTCTCCCTTTTTAATCTAGGGTCTAACAAGATATATGACGCATCAACTAATGCATTAATACACATATATGCTAAGGCAACCCACAACACAAAACCTTCGATCAATGGATAGTCGCGCATGGTAATGGCATATACTGCCATATTCCCAAGGCCAGGCCAGGAGAATACCATTTCAATAACTGCAACACCGCCTAATAACCAACCGATAACAACGCCCAGTATAGTGATAAGTGGTAATACTGCATTAGGCAAAATATGACCGAATAAAATTTTCATCTCACTCACACCACGAGCACGTGCGCCGATAACATAATCCTTTTGCATTTCTTCAAGAATAACGAGACGAACTTGGCGCATGTACTTGGACCCGACTACAACAGCTAATGTAACGGCTGGTAGAATTACACCGATAGGAGTTACACGAGAAGATGCAATAGGAACAAGTCCTAATTTAAGACCAAAGATATAAATCAGTACAAGGCCTAACCAGAATGATGGCATAGACACGCCTACAAAGGAAGCAACGCGCAACAGATAGTCGATCCATTTGTTTCGATTTAAGGCGCTTATAATCCCTGCCGGCAATGCATAGAGCAATGTAAATACTAATGATGTACCTGCTAACATAACTGTCCCTGGCAAAGCCTCCAACATACGATCTACAACAGGCTTTTTAGCAGAGTAACTCATCCCTAAGTCACCTTGTGCAGCATTCACAACCCAGTTTGCATATTGCACTAAGAACGGTTTATCTAACCCAAGCTGAGCTCGAGTTTCATCGATAAGCTCCTGAGACACGATAGTATCTGCCGTTTCTAGTAACATCGTAACTGGATCGCCTGGTGCTAAATAAGTGAGACAAAATGTTAAAAAAGTAATGCCAAACAGTGTAACAATGAATTGACCTAGCTGTTTAGCAAAGCGTTTGCCCATAGGCGCCTCCTCCTATACTCTCTAAATACTACAATAATCTAAATGAACAACTAATATGCTTATCGCTCCCGATATAGCAGAGGTGCATATAGGAAAACGACAAAAAAGGTTAGTCCACCTGACTAACCTAAATTAAGTATAGTATGTACAATACCATACATTTAGAGCAGGCTTTCTGACTCAGATTCATCGCAACATTTCGGCCTTCCCAGTTTCCCAGTGACCCTATAATGAAACCTTGCTCCTCATTACAGCTATTTGCATAGTATGAGATTTACACTCATTTTCCTCTTTTACGCTCGGTGAATACCGACACTCACTAGTTCATTCGTTTTTATCGATTATAAATATACTATATTAATATCCTATTTACAATACGCATACCCCTTATGGGTATACGTACATCGTAGATTTTCAATATAATTTTTATACTAATAAAAATTATCGATTACTGATTAAGTCTCTATTTATGTATAAACCTATACAAATCACTTTATATATGTGACTTTTTACCGTATTAACTGTATGCAACTGTATATATATTAATTATTATTATAATGGTAATTTTCTCATGAAATTTTTTTATACATACCGAAAAAACTTTTAATCACTTTATCAACTATCAATTATTTATAATCAATAAAACAATAATTGATAAGTTTTGTTAATATGCAAAAAAGAGGCTGTTACTAAGTAACAGCCTCTAATAAGACGAGAGATATTCAGTTAATCGATACTTTGTTGTAAGCGGTGTGCTCTGCGTGTATCCCACGCTTTACGCAAAACATAGATCACGAAACCGATGCTTACCGCTACTGCACTACCTACCATAGCATCAAAGCCACATGCGTAGATTGCATATAAACAGTAGATAACGCCTGCGCCGAACACGTAGTTGGAACGTTTAATGCGGCTTTCAGCTACGCCAGCCATACGCATCATTGTAGGTACTGCCAAGATGCACAATACATACGGTACTACGTTAGTTACAACCGCTAAGTTTACTAAGATTTCAAATTGCTCACGCAAGGAGTCGCTTGCAGTGAACAAAGTAAGTAATGTTTCAACAGCGAGTAAAATGAATACGCCACGAACAGGAGCGTCTTTGCTATTTACACGAGCGAATACTTTAGGGAAGTAACCATGTTCCGCTGCGCTTTTGAATACGCGAGACAATGTGAATTGCCAGCAAAGTAAAGCGCCAAAGCAAGAAATAACCATAGCAGCCATAACGATGTTTGCAATTGTATCATTGAACATGTATACGAATGTCAAACCGAATGGTGCGTTAGAATTTAATAAGTCAACGTTAGGAACGATACCGGCCATAACGTTTGTGGACAAGATGTAAACCACCGCCACTGCTAATGTACCTGCTACAGTTGCAATAGGTACGTTTTTCTTTGGATTCTCAACAGCATCAGCATTAGCCGCTGCGGACTCAAACCCTAGGAAGCCCCATAATGTTAGGGAAATAGATTGTTTTACCGCATCATAAAGCGGAAGATCATTTGGGTTCCATGCCGCCCAATAGATAGACGGATCAAACCAATACCAGCCGATTGTACCGATTAAAAGAACCGGAACAATAGAGCCCCAAATAGTCATGTTGCTGAGTCGACCTGTAAAGCGATTGCCTCGGAAGTTCAAAATCGCTGCAAACCACAAGAGCACAATTGTTACTTGGCTTGTTTGTGTTGCATTAAGGTCAACACCAAAGAAAGCTGCGCCATAACCTACGGCAGAAACCGCGATGGCGATATTAGCAATGATGAGAGATATGCTGTAAGCATAGCTCGCCATAAAATGTCCAGTTTTACCGAAGCGGTGTTCTGCATAACCGCCCATGCCCCCTTTATTTTGGGAGAACATACCCGCTTGAGCAAAAATATACGCTAGTAAAAGCGCACCCACAGCTGTCACGAGCCAAGATAAAACTGAAATAGTACCAACTTGAGCCAAATTAGTTGGTAACATAATGATCCCAGCTCCTAGCATATTGGCTGCTACCATTGTGGTTAGCTGGAATACAGACATTTTTTTAGCGGTCGTTTTCATGTATCAATCCCCTTTCATAAGGTGAATTTTTTCTCGTCCATAATTCACTTAAATATAATATACCGCTAAGTAAATCCAGTTCGTGCTGTGATGGGCTTGAATGTGGATTTACCGTTGTTATTCTTATTACGAATTACATAATAACACCTATGAAACCAAAATGAAAGTACTTTATTGGCGGACAAGCCATATTACACGAATTGAATAAATTATAGGTAATTTATTATCTAAAACGAACAGAACCCATTTTAACAATGACAGTGTATATTTTTACCCTATTTTATTCTGTGTATATATGTAATTTTTCCTATCTATCACGGTTATAGTGTCCTAGTACAAGACTATTATTTTCTCGTAGTCTACTGTATACGTACACAATTTTATACTTTTTTAATAGTACATTATCAATTAGAAACGCCTTTTTATAGGTATTATCTGACTTTTAAACGAAAAAAATCGATATACATATGAGCTTTGAGCTCTATATAGAGCTTCTAAAACAGACTTATATGTATATCGATCTTAAATTTTCAATGTCACAAAAGTAACTATTACTTTGAATGTTACTCTTGTACAGGATGTAGCCCTAAATCAAAACATTAATCTTACTAAAGCAGTTATGCTTGCACAGATTCAACAATCGCTTTCCACTGAGCAATTTGTTTTTCTTCTCCGGCGATAACAGCTTTACCATTGTTCCGTTGTCTTTCCACACATTCTGGAGCTGTACCAGAATAGTTGTTACGGCCAGCTATGCAAGCTTCGATGGAGATAGCATCAAGGATATCTGCATCAAAATGATGTGAGATAGCTTTGAAGTCCTCAACGGATAAATCTAGCAATACACAACCTTTTTCAATGCAATGATGTACAGCATTACCTACGATTTCGTGAGCTTCACGGAATGGAACGCCTTTTTTCGCAAGGTAATCGGCCATGTCCGTAGCATTAGAGAAGTCATCATCAAGGACAGCTTTCATATGCGCCCCATTGACCTTCATACCGCGAATCATTGCCGCATTGATGGACAAGGCAAAATGTACTGTATCAATAGCATCGAAGATGCCCTCTTTATCCTCTTGCATATCTTTGTTATAGGTAAGCGGCAACCCTTTTAAGGTAGTTAAAAGACCTAGTAAGTGACCATAGGTGCGACCAGTTTTACCACGAACAAGTTCACATACGTCAGGATTTTTCTTTTGTGGCATAATGCTAGAGCCTGTGCAATGAGCATCATCGAGTTCAATGAAGTTAAACTCATTGGTAGACCACAAAATCAATTCTTCGCTAAGACGGCTCAAATGCATCATCACAAGAGACGCAAAGGACAAGAATTCAACTACATAATCACGGTCGGATACAGCATCCATACTATTTTCGTAAATACGAGAGAAGCCCAATAGCTTTTGTGTATAGGTTTGATCAATACCGTATGTAGAACCAGCTAATGCACCTGCACCAAGAGGCATAATATCTGCATGCTTAAATACCATCAACAAACGATCAAAGTCGCGTTCCAACATAGAGAAGTATGCCATCATATGATGACCAAATAATACCGGTTGTGCCCGTTGTAAATGCGTATAACCAGGCATGATAACATCACTGTATTTTTCAGCTGTTTCGATGAGCGCTTTTTGCATATCTACGATGAGCTCGCCCATTTCTACAACAGCTTTACGCACGTACATGTGCAAATCTACTGCACATTGGTCATTACGGCTACGGCCGGTATGTAAGCGGCCACCTGCTTCGCCAATATCATCTGTTAGGCGCTTTTCAATATTCATATGAATATCTTCAAGAGCTACGGAGAATGGGAAGTCCCCTTTATCGATTTGGCCTTTTATCTTTGTTAAGCCCTCAACAATAGCGTCCCGATCTGCGTCGGAGATAATATTTTGTTTTGCCAGCATTGTAGCATGTGCTTTACTGCCTGCAATATCTTCGGCGTACATCCGCGCATCAAAAGCGATAGAGGATGTAAAATCCTCTACCGCTTTATCAGTGCCTTTTGTGAAACGCCCGCCCCACAATTTAGCCATTATTTACCTGCCTTTTCTTTCATCAATGCATTAATTTTGAGAGGTAAACCGAACAAGTTGATGAAACCAGCCGCATCAGCTTGGTTGTATACATCATCTTCTTCGAATGTTACGAAATCTTCGCTGTACAAGGAGTATGGAGATGTAGCACCAGCAGAAATGATGTTGCCTTTGTACAATTTAAGTTTTACATCGCCAGTTACAGTTTTTTGAGTTTCATCAACGAACGCTTGCAAAGCATACATCAATGGTGCAAACCACATGCCATCGTATACGAGTTCAGCATATTTGTTAGCAATGAGTTCTTTATAGTGGTATGTAGCTCTGTCTAGGCAAAGATATTCAAGTTCTCTGTGAGCATACATGATGATGGAACCACCTGGGTTTTCGTAAACGCCACGGGATTTCATGCCTACTAATCTATTTTCAACGATATCTACAACGCCTACGCCATAGTGTGCGCCAATTTCGTTGAGTTTTTCTAACAATTGTAATGGAGTACCTTCTTGGCCATCTACCGCTACAGGTACGCCATCTTTGAAGGATACAGTTACATAACCAGCTTCATCTGGAGCTTGCTCAGGAGTATGTGTTACCAAGTACACATCATCTTTAGGAGCATTTGCTGGGTTTTCAAGATCGCCGCCTTCATGGGACAAATGCCATACGTTTTGGTCCATGGAGTACGGATGTTTTTTAGTCGCTACTACTGGAATGTCGTGCTTAGCAGCATATTCCATGCAGTCAGTTCTAGATTTCAAATCCCACTCTCTCCAAGGAGCGATAATTTTCATATTAGGAGCCAATGCTTTGATGGCGAGTTCAAAACGAACTTGGTCATTACCTTTACCTGTCGCACCGTGAGCAATAGCATCAGCACCTTCTTTTTCGGCAATATCTACGAGGATTTTACCAATAAAAGGTCTAGCGAAGGATGTACCTAATAAATATTTACCTTCGTAAACGGCACCCGCTTTTACTGTAGGCCACACATAGTCTTTTACGAACTCTTCTTTAGCATCCACGATGTACGCTTTAGACGCACCAGATTTGATCGCTTTTTTCTCAACTGCATCATAATCCTCAGGTTGGCCCAAGTCTACGCATACGGCGATAACTTCAGAACCATAATTTTCTTTTAACCAAGGAATGATAACGGATGTGTCCAAACCGCCAGAATATGCGAGTACTACTTTATTTGCTTTACCCATGATAACACCTCATAAAAAACTTACAATCTATTTCGACTCATATAATCAATATTATATCAGATCATTGTGAAAGCACCGTGGTCGTATCTGCTACCAACGGTCACTTTCGCCTTCTGACAAAAAATAGTATACACCTGTATAATTATAAATGCAAGCATAATTTTTATTCAATTTAGTAATATATTTCGGAACGTAACTTTCTGAATATAAAATAAGCTATATTATGTATTCGCCTACACAATATAGCTTATTTAGGTATGTTATTTAGGTATGTATTAGTTATATATTATTAAATACTTTAATTGTATACCAAGTTTATATTACATTACTCTTCCACAAGCCCTAATTCTTGTTGGTATGCATAGTCCGCCTCGGCTTGTGTAATCATGCCTTGGTCTACCATTTGTTCTAAGACGAGTTTTTGTCGCGCCTTTGCCCCTTTATAGTTCGTATACGGATCCAAATAGGATGGTGCATTAGGTAATGCTGCGAGGAGTGCACTTTGGGCCAAGGTCAATCGACTCGGACTTGTTCCAAAATAGCCATGGGATGCCTCATAGATCCCGTAGTAGCCATGACCATAATATACAGTATTCAAATACATCGTTAGAATTTCTTCTTTTGAGTAATAATGTTCCATTTCACTAGCGAGAATGGCCTCTTCCACTTTACGACTCATAATTCGTTTGGATGAAAGGAATAGATTTTTCACGAGTTGTTGTGTAATGGTACTGCCACCTTCGACGGTTTCCCCAGCGATAGTGTTCGTATAAAAGGCACGTATAATGCCGAGCACATCAATGGCGCCATGGTTATAATATCGCTTGTCCTCAATGGCAACAAGGGCATTTTTAGTATACTCAGGAATGACGTCACCCTTAACCCAGTGATCTTTTTTAATACGTTGATTCAGTGCTATTTCTACCTTTTCCTTAAAGGTAAATAGACGGATAATCCGGTCCGTACGACTGAGAGTATCTTCACTTTCCTCTATTCGTTTTTCAACAGTTGTATGAGCGTTACTTTCACGATCTGAACCTTGATAACTATGGTATCCGTCGTATATAAACATAGCCAATATGATGACTACCACAAACACCAATAAGTTTCGAAGGTAATGAAATACTTTCATTGCTTTCACCTATTTCATAAAGGCCTGTAGCTAAACACATATAATATAGAGATAATTATATAACAATAGATCTACAGCGCCTAATACATATACAAACACAACGTGTATTAAAAGTATTGTATCACATCAATCAAGAAGAAGATATGAATCATACTAGGTTTTATGGGTGCCCATCTTGCAAAATATATTTGATAATTTAGATGCTGTATGTAAAAGCCTACCTAAAAATATACGTTCCATACAATCGTAAATCTATATATGTAGATTTAATGCATATTAGGTTTACTTATTAAGTTGTATTACAGTCTTTAGATAGAGTATAATTAATGAGATGATAAAAAACATGCCTATTGGAGGAGTAATATGAAACAGTGTATGGATTCAGAAAATCTGCATCGCCGATTGCGTAAAATCTTAGGTCAAGTGCAAGCTATTGATCGAATGATTGAAGAAGACATTCCTTGCGAAGATGTGTTGAGCCAAATTAATGCAGCTAAGTCTGCACTACACAAGGTAGGACAAGTAGTTCTTGAAGGTCACATCAACCACTGCGTACGTGATGGTATCGAGCATGGCGACGTAGACAAAACTATTAGCGACTTTACAAAAGCTGTAGAACGCTTTGCTAATATGGGAAAATAGAGAAGAGGCTAAATCGCCTCTTCTTTTTTTGGGGTTATAGGACAAAACGTGTTGGTTTTATAGGGGATGGAGCCAGTAAATTACTGCTTCCATCGCCATTTTAAGTTCTTTTGATAAACTTAGAGGGTGGACAAAATGTGTTGGTAAAAAGTCCCAAACCCCTTGATTTTACTGGCTTCAACAAGGTTATATCTTCTTAGAAAATCGTGTTCTAAGTGGAGGGAATAATCATGCTGGTAAGATGTATAAATTGTGGATTTTCTTGTCAAAAATATGGGAAAACTAAAGCTGGATCACAACGATGGCATTGTAAGCAGTGTAACATCACCTTTACACAAACTATTGATAATACTACTAAATGTTTTCATCGATTTCTAAATTGGTTATTTAGTAAAGAAACACAACAGGACATGCCTGGGCAGGGCCGTACATTTCGTAGACAGATAGCTGATTTCTGGCAAATATGGCCTATGCCGCCCAAAATTGAAACCTCGAGAGATGTGGTATTCGTTGATGGTATTTACTTAGCTAAAAAAGCTTGTATTTTGATCTGTTATGATGGTGAATATGTATTAGGGTGGTATTTATGTAGGTCAGAACAGTCTCGCTCATGGCAAGCTCTTATGCAGCGAATAGCGACACCCATTGTGGTCGTTTCTGATGGTGGACCTGGTCTTAGAAAAGCATTAAAAAAAGTTTGGCGTACCGCCAAGCTTCAACGTTGTATTGTTCATGCCGTATGGCAAGTGCATCGCTACACTACTAGACGACCTAAGACGTTAGCAGGCATTATGTTAAAAGATTTAGCAAGCGATTTATATAGTGTAAAAACACAGGAAGATGCACAAATATGGATTCAACGATTATTTAATTGGAGAGTGACTTTTAAAGAGTTTCTAAGTGAAATGACACGTGATAGTAATGATAATTTAAGAGCTACGCATGAACGCTTATTAAAAGCCTATAACTCTCTAGTGGTGTTAATTAATACAGAGACAATGTTTCGATATTTAGATGAAACATTGGTGTTAGATAAAGAATGTCCGAGGACTAATAACCCTATTGAAGGTGGGGTAAACGCACAACTCAGACGTTTATTGCGGTACCATCGAGGGATGTCTGTAGAAAAACGCATAAAAGCGGTCTTTTGGTGGTGTTATTTACACTCACCAAGACCGCTTCCTGCAAAAGAAATACTTAAGGTAATGCCAACTGATGCGAGTATTTCTAAAATATATAGATCTATGAATGAAAGAGCCCAACTTCAAGGCATAATTCCAACTTGGGGGGATGCCATTTCTTGGGGTGATTTGCATAACTATGACAAATTATCTTTCAATGATTGGGATTAAAGTACCAACACGTTTTGTCCTATAACCCTTTTTTTGCATAAAAAAAGACTCTACCGCAGTAGAGTCCTTTTTGTTTCACGCACAAATTAGTCGTGATTAGTTGTTAAGAATTCGCTCAATGCAACGAGTGCGTCGTCTTCGTCAGCACCGTCAGCTGTTAAAGTAACAGATGTACCTTTTGTAGCGCCCAAAGTCAATACAGTTAAGATGGATTTAGCATCAGCTGTTTTGCCGTTAGCAGCGATTGTCACTTTGGAAGCATATTTAGCAGCCAATTGTGTGAAAGCTGTAGCAGGACGAGCGTGTAAACCAGATTCATTTGTAATTTCTACTGTTAATTCTTTCATGGTAACCTCTTTCTATCTCGATAGGCAGAGCCTATCCCTTACGTTCTAATAGATATATTGTATCAATTATAAGCGTATCAATTCAAGTATATTACATATGATTATGATGAAGCTTTACCAATTATAGTAAGCCTTTTTCTATTAATACGGATTTAGCATGCCCTGTAATTTCTTCAGCCGTGTCCATAGTAAGAGCTTTATTGGCCACCTCTTCACATTCTGCTTTAGAAACGGAACGCAAGATATTTTTGATAAGTGGAATAGAAGATGCTGTCATGGAGAACTCGTCTAGGCCTAGACCTAACAAAATCATTGTAGCCACAGGATCACTAGCAAGCTCACCACACATGCCTGTGAATTTGCCGTGTTCATGGCTAGCATCGATAACATGCTTGATAAGACGTATCACACCTGGATGCAATGGTTGATAGAGACTACCGATAGCTTCATTCATACGGTCTACAGCCAAAGTGTATTGGCATAAATCGTTTGTACCGATACTGAAGAAGTCCACATATTTTGCTAAGATTGGAGAAATAACAGCTGCCGCTGGCACTTCGATCATGATACCAACCTTAATATCCTTATTGAACTCTTTGCCTTCTGCTGTAAGTTCTTCCTTACATTCATCAAGCATAGCATTCGCTTGTTTTACTTCTTCTACAGAAGCAATCATAGGATACATGATGTGAATATCACCAAAGGCACTAGCGCGCAACAAGGCACGCAATTGCACTTTGAAAATATCTGGACGATTTAAGGAAATACGGATAGCACGATAGCCGAGGAATGGATTCATTTCGCTTGGCAAATCAAGGCATTTTAATTCCTTGTCGCCGCCGATGTCCATAGTACGGATGATAACCGGTTTGCCCTTCATATCTTGGGCAACCTTTTTATATTCTTCAAATTGTACATCTTCTGCTGGCAATTCGTCGTTTTCCATATAAAGGAATTCTGTACGGTACAAGCCGATACCTTGAGCACCCATAGTAAGAGCATTTTTAGCATCTTTTGCTTTACCGATATTGCCGAATAATTCTACATAATGACCATCAGTCGTAGTGGCTTCTAAGTTCGCAGACTCTCGCAAGCGTTTTAATTCCTCTTGGAATGCCGCAGCTTGGTTTGTATATTCAGCCCAATCTGCATCAGATGGATTCATTTCTACGATACCATCTGTGCCAAGAACTACTGCTTTATCGCCATCTACGAAGCTTTCAATATCACCAACGCCCATAACAGCAGGGATTTCCAAGGTGCGAGCCATGATAGCCGCATGAGAAGTAGGACCGCCTGCCGCTGTTACGATTCCTTTTACTACATTTTTGTCGAGAGAAGCCGTATCGGATGGTGCCAAATCTTGAGCCACCAAAATAACTTCCCCAGAAATATGAGATAAACCACGTGGGTTCATACCTAACATGTTGCGCATCAAACGGTCACCGATATCCTTAATATCAGCACCGCGTTCGCGCATATATGGATCTTCCATACCGAGGAAGATATTCGCAAAGGTTTCAATGGTTTGAGCTGTAGCCGCTACAACATTAGTATGGCCAGACTCAACGAGGGATTTAATACCATCAGATAAAGATGGGTCTTGCGCGATTTGCATATGCGCCTCAAAAATAGCCGCCTCTTCAGGGCCCATTTCGTCTAACGCTTTTTGACGAATCGTATCCAATTGTTTTAGAGTCGCCGCCATAGCCGCTGCAAACTTGCCAATCTCTTCTTCTACCTTGTCCTCAGCCACGGTGTAATCAGGAATGACAATTTCCTCTTGAATATATCTATATACATTGCCTACTGCAACGCCACGAGATCCAGAAATCCCTTGAATTCGCATATGTGTTCCTCTTTCTATTACGATAAACTACATTACTCTTTATTTTATCATTTCTCCGTTAAACAATAAAGTAATTAGACAATATCTATCAGCCTTATTACCTGTCCCATATGGGTTGTTTTTGACTCATTAAGCAATTTAATCGACTACTAAATTCAGGTTAATTTTTTGTCTTTTTCGCCATATTTTTATAAGATTTTATCTCATAATCAAGTGCCATTTATGTTATAATATAGAATATATAATTATATACATCTGAGACTTTCACGGGCTTCATGGTGAAAGTCTTACTTATTGATAGGAGACTTTATGAAATTAACTAAAATGCATGGTCTCGGCAATGATTTTATCCTCTTTGCTGACCCAAAAGGGACTGAAAAAGATTACACAGACCTCGCTATTCGCCTTTGCGATCGCCGCACAGGTATTGGCGCCGACGGTCTTGCCATTCTAGTTCCTTCTGAAACATGCGATGTACGCATGCGCATCATCAACTCCGATGGTAGTGAAGCAGAAATGTGCGGCAACGCCATTCGTTGCTTTGCCAAATACGCTTACGAACACGGTGAAACTACGAAAGAGACTTTCACCATCGAAACATTAGCAGGTGTAATGAAACCTTCCTTGACCATCGAAAATGGCATCGTAACACAAGTTACAGTAGACATGGGCAAACCATTCTTTAAATCTCAAGACATTCCTATGAATGTAGATATGGATAAGGTTATCGACGTAGACCTCGACGTAAACGGCGAAACCGTAACGGTCAGCTCCGTATTGCTCGGTGTGCCGCACACAGAGGTGTTCATCGACGATATTACAAAAGCACCTGTAACAACACAAGGGCCTATCCTTGAAAAACACGATGCGTTCCCAGCCAATACAAATGTTAACTACATCGAAGTAATAAACGACAAGCATATCAAGGTGCGCACTTGGGAACGCGGCGCAGGTGCTACATTAGCATGTGGTACAGGCTCTTGCGCCTCTGCCGTTATGTCCTTCGAAAAAGGCTTAACAGGCCGCGAAGTAGATGTAGAGCTCTATTTAGGAACATTACATATTTCATACTTGGAGGATGGCACGGTGCTCATGACTGGCCCTGCTGAGGAAGTCTTCGAAACAGAACTTCCTATCGATTAAGATGAAGTGGTTACAACTCATATTAAATGCGTTTCTAAAGTATCAACAAGGCCGTTCTCTAATGCCGAAAAATACGGAGTCGCTCATAGGTTTACTCATATCTATCCTCGTCATTATCATCGCCGTAGCTAACGGTATTGCTATTGGTTACGCCTTGATAGTGGTATGGTGCATCATGGCCTATGTATTCTATCGCAAAGGATACCAACCAAAAGAACTGCTAAACCTATCATGGACAGGTGCTAAAACCTCGATTGTGGTAATGCAAATATTCTTGCTTATCGGTTGGCTCATTGCTATGTGGCAAGCAGCAGGCATTATCCCAATGATTATCGCCACCGGCATCGACTTGATTAATCCGTCCCTCTTTATTGCTTGTGCCTTCTTATTAACAGCAATTGTTAGCATGGTATTAGGTACAGCTTTCGGTACTGTAGGCACCATAGGCATTGTACTCATCACGATGGCAAGAGCCGGTAATATTCCAGAGAATATCGTAGCTGGTGCCATTATAGCAGGTGCGTACTTTGGCGATCGCAATGGTCCTTTATCATCTAGCGCCTCTCTCGTAGCGGCTTTAACGCATACAAAGGTACCAACCAATATCTCTATTATGTTTAAGGATGGTCTGCCAGCACTTGTGATTTCCACAGTGCTTTATCTATTACTATCTCAGTGGTTCCCACTCAACTATACTAATAGCTTACTGCCTGATACAATCCACTTTGTATTCAACATCGATTGGACCTTATGGATTCCAGTGATTATCGTCATCGCTTTATTGCCTTTGAAAGTATCTATCCGTTGGCCTATCGGCCTCAGCGCATTAGCCGCAGCCATTCTTGCTTATACTAATCAAGGGGCTACCCTTTCCGAATTGGGATGGTATACCTTAACAGGCTTTGAACTACCACATTATAATCCACTAGCAGATATCATTCACGGCGGTGGGCTGCAAACAATGTTCATTCCTACATTATCCATCTTTATGGCCACTGCCATTTCTGGCATGCTCGAAGGGGTTGGCTTCTGGAATGATGTTAGACAACTATTAGAGCGAGCTAAAACGCGGAGCGATGTATTTGCTGCCAATGTAGGTCTCGCACTCTTAACCGGCGCTGTAGGTTGTAGCCAAGCTATTGCGGTTGTGATGACACATTCTATTATGCGTATAACCTACGCTCAACGGGGTATTCAAGATGAAGATGTGATGCTCGACTTTGAAAACAGCGGCATCGTCATTGCCGCCTTACTACCATGGAACATCGCTGCTTATGTACCTGTAGTTATGATGGGTACTAGCACAGCCGGCTATGTACCATTCGCCTTCTTCCTATATCTCGTACCGCTCCTTTACTGGTTACGACTACGGAAGCAAGATCAACCAATCATACGCTAATTACAAAATCAATCATACACTAATTACAAAATCAACAAATCATAGGCTAATTAATCTTAAAAGGGGAATTTGTATGATTTACACCATTACCTTTAACCCAGCCCTCGATTATATCGTGCGCCTAGATCACCTCAAGACGGGCACCATTAATCGTACAACTCAAGAATACGTTCTTGGTGGTGGCAAGGGTATCAACGTATCTATCGTGCTTAACAACTTGGGCATGGATACAACGGCACTCGGTTTCATCGCCGGCTTTACAGGTGAAGAAATCGTAACACAGCTCAATAGCTTCGGCGTAAAAGAAGATTTCATTCGACTCCGCGAAGGATTAACCCGCATCAATGTTAAGGTGAAAGCCTCTGATGAGGAAACAGAGATCAACGGCCGTGGTCCAATTATCTCGGACGACGAATTAAAAGCCCTCTACAAACAGCTCGATGCATTGACAGATAAGGATACACTAATCCTTGCAGGCAGTATTCCTTCTAGCTTACCTAGCGATATGTACGAGCTCATTATGGAGCGCTTGCAACATAAAAATATTCGCATCGTCGTAGATGCTACAAAGGATTTACTTACACGAGTATTGCCATATAAACCGTTCTTGATTAAACCTAACAATCATGAGCTTAGCGAAATCTTTGGTCGCCCCCTTTCTACAAAGGAGGACCTCGTAGAAGCTGCCAAAGCATTGCAAGAGAAAGGCGCACAGCATGTGCTTATCTCTATGGCTGGTGATGGAGCTATCTTGGTCGCAGCTGATGGCACTGTATATACGAGCCCTGCCCCTAAGGGGACGCTCGTAAATTCTGTAGGCGCTGGCGATTCCATGGTAGCAGGCTTTATTACAGGCTTTGAAAAGACAGGGGATCTACAAGAGGCTCTATACTGGGGTATCTCCAGTGGCTCTGCCTCCGCTTACTCTGAAAATCTCGCTACACTGACAGAAGTAGAAGCATTACTTTCACAAGTACAAGTTAACTAGTTTTACATTTTATTTGCATCAAGGAGTACACATATGCAAATCACTGATTTATTAAAACCTCAATCCGTCCTGCTAAATGCGGACCCTGTTACAAAGGCTGACGCTATTTATACCTTAGGGGAGTTAATGGAAAAAGGTGGCAACCTCATCGACAAAGGTGAGTACTTAGCAGCCGTTTTTGCTCGCGAAGAATCTGGTTCTACCGGCCTTGGTGACGGCATCGCTACACCACATGCCAAATCCGCAGGCGTAAAAGAAGCAGGCCTAGCAGCTATGGTTGTGCCTCACGGCGTAGACTTCGAAGCACTCGACGGTCAACCATCTCGTTTATTCTTTATGATTGCTGCACCAGAAGGCGCAGCTGACACTCATGTAGAGGTATTGAGCCAATTAGCTATGATGGTTATCGACCCTGATTTCAAAGAAGCCCTCATCGCTGCTCCTACTGTAGAACGTTTCTTAGAACTCATAACAGCTAAAGAGCAAGGTAACTTTGATCCATCCGTTGAAGGATATATCAAACAACCAGAATCTCAAGAGACTCCAAGTATTACCGATGCTATCGAAGCTAAAGCTACGGAAGCTATCGAAAAAGTGGCCCCTAAGATTTCTGTAGATAACCCGCACTACGATGTATTGGCTGTAACTGGTTGCCCTACTGGTATCGCTCATACCTACATGGCTGCAGAATCCTTAGAGCGTAAAGCGAAAGAAATGGGCATTTCCTTAAAGGTTGAGAAAAATGGTGCTTCTGGTGTTAAAGATGCTCTTACAGCAGAAGAAATCGCTCATGCTAAATGCATCATCGTCGCTTCTGACCGTCAAGTAGAAATGGCACGCTTCAATGGCAAGCCTATGATTCAAACTAAGGTTGCGAACGGTATCAATAAAGCAGAAGAGCTTTTGACAGAAGCCATGGCCGGCACAGCAGCTGTATACCAAGCATCAGCAGCAGACCGTGAAGCGGCTGAAATCGCTGCTAGCGCATCTGACAGCGTAGGTCGTCAAATCTACAAACACTTGATGAACGGTGTATCTCACATGTTGCCATTCGTTATTGGTGGCGGTATCTTGATTGCCCTTGCATTCCTATTCGATATATTCGATCCTGCAAATCCTAAAAACTTCGGTTCTGGTACACCTTTATCTGCGTTCTTAATGCAAATCGGTGGTGCATCCTTTGGCTTCATGTTGCCAGTATTAGCTGGTTACATTGCTATGAGTATTGCTGACCGCCCAGGTCTTGTAGCTGGTTTCGTTGGTGGCTTATTGGCTAACCAAGGTGGCTCTGGTTTCCTTGGCGCATTGATCGCCGGCTTTGCAGCAGGTTATTTAGTATTATTAGTTAAGAAATTAGTCTCTGGTTTGCCTCAAGCATTGGAAGGTACAAAACCAGTTCTCTTCTATCCTGTACTTGGTGTATTGTTCATAGGTCTTGCCATTACCTTCGTAATCAATCCTCCTGTATCTGCACTTAACCACTGGTTAATGGACTCCTTACAATCCATGGGCACTACTAGCCGCGTATTGTTAGGTCTCATCTTTGGTGCTATGATGTCCGTTGATATGGGTGGCCCTGTAAACAAAGCTGCTTACGTTATCGGTACTGGCGCACTTGCTACTGGTGAATATGGTATCATGGCGGCTGTAATGGCAGGTGGTATGGTTCCTCCGTTGGCAATCGCTCTTTGTACTACATTCTTCCCTAGCCGCTTCACAGAAGCAGAACGCAAATCTGGTATTACAAACTATATTATGGGTCTTTCCTTCATCACAGAAGGTGCTATCCCATTTGCAGCGGCTGATCCAGTTCGCGTATTACCAGCTTGCATCATCGGTGCTGGTACAGCTGGTGCGTTGTCCATGTTCTTCGAATGTACACTACGCGCTCCTCACGGCGGTATCTTCGTAGTACCTACAATCGGCAACCCACTCCTATACCTTGCATCCATCGCAATTGGTTCCGTTGTGGCTTGCTTCATCTTGGCACTTGTAAAACCAAGCTTGAAAAAATAATTGTAAAAGCTAGTATAATACTAGTACATATGACAAAAACGTACATATGCTAAATAAGTACATATAGCAAAAGGACTAGAACAAAATGTTCTAGTCCTTTTCTTATGTAAAACACCCTATGCCATTCATGATATATGGTGTTTTTGATGCAATAAGTTATGAACTAAGCACTTTAAATTTATTTATATTTTTCTAAGTTTATTTTCTTCGTACTCATCCAGTATTCATCAATTCTTCTATAAATTGTACAAATATATCGATTTATGTTAAACTATATAAATATAAATAAATTTTAAAATTATAAATTATTTTTTTCAATTCTAGTTCGGAGAGTAATTCATGAAATCATCTAGGAAACGTAAGGTCACTGCCGCGTTTTTTGCAGCAGCAGCGTTGGGTGGTGTTGCCCACGCAGCCCCTACCCTCAACATGAATGATTTAGTAGGTTCGAATACTACCACTGAATCAACGACTCAAGCCACTACAAATGTAGGAGCCCCAGTCGTACGACCTGTAGTAACCCAACCTACCCCACCAATTACACAAACAACTGTTGTTACTCAACAACAAGCACCCGTAAGACCTACACAGGTACAACAAACGGTGCCAATGCAAACACAACCGGTGATGCAAGCACAAACAGTTAGACAACAAACTGTAACAACGCAAGCGCTGCCAAAGGTAACACCTTTGATTCCTCGTGTACGTCCAGTACCAGTAACAGATACTGCGAAAGCTTTATCTCAACAACATATGGCGGTTTCTCAACCACAATACGTTGTTAATAAACAAACTAACACTGTTATGGAGCCAACATTGGCTATGCATAGCTTGATGAATGTACAACGGAAAACAGAACCTGTTACTGTACAAAAACAAGTGGATGGCAAGCAACAAATTCAAACTACACAAGTACAACGTACGCCTGTAGTTGTACAAGAGCAATCTACTATGCCGTTAACAGTTGCAAATACAACAACTACTAAACCCGTGGTAGCTAAACAAAAATTGACTATCCGCGATATTCAACGTGCTGAACGTGAAAGAATCGCTCAATTAGAAGCAGAAGAAGCAGCTAAACAAAGTGGCGTGGTCCAAGTTGATCAACAAATGGCTGCCCAAAAGCAAGCCGAGGCTCAACGTCAAGCAGCAATTCTCGGTGAGCAACAACGTCAAATGGCGTTGCAAGCTGAGCAACAACGTATTGCCCAACAGCAAGCCGAAGCTCAACGTCAAGCAGCAATTCTTGCTGAACAACAACGTCAAATGGCGTTACAAGCTGAGCAACAACGTATTGCCCAACAGCAAGCCGAGGCTCAACGTCAAACAGCAATTCTTGCTGAACAACAACGTCTTGCGGCTGAGCAAGCTGAAGCGCAACGCCAAGCGGCTCTAAGAGCGGAGCAAGAGCGTATTGCAGCTCAACAAGCAGAGCAAGCACGTATTGCAGAAGCACAGCGTCAAGCGGCTGAACAAGAACGCCTTCGTATCCAAGAAGAGCAACGTCGTATCGCTTTACAACAAGCAGAGCAACAACGTCTTGCGGCTGAGCAAGCTGAGGCACAACGCCAAGCAGCTTTAAAAGCGGAGCAAGAGCGTATTGCAGCTCAACAAGCGGAACAACAACGTATTGCAGCTGAGCAAGCCGAGGCTCAACGCCAAGCAGCTCTAAAAGCTGAACAAGAGCGTATTGCGGCTCAACAAGCTGAACAACAACGTATTGCTGCTGAGCAAGCTGAGGCACAACGCCAAGCGGCTTTAAAAGCGGAGCAAGAACGTATCGCAGCTCAACAAGCAGAGCAACAACGTATTGCTGCTGAACAAGCTGAAGCGCAACGCCAAGCTGTTCTAAAAGCAGAACAAGAGCGTATTGCTGCCGAGCAAGCTGAGGCTCAACGCCAAGCGGCTTTAAAAGCAGAACAAGAACGCATTGCAGCTCTACAAGCGGAACAACAACGTATCGCGGCTGAGCAAGCTGAGGCACAACGCCAAGCGGCTCTAAAAGCAGAACGCGAACGTATCCTTGCTCAACAAGCTGAGGAAGAACGTTTAGCTGCTGAAGAAGCTGCGCGTCAACGTGCAGAAGCTGCCGCTAAAGCTGAAGCAGAACGCCAAGCAGCCCTAAAAGCAGAACAAGAGCGTATCGCGGCTGAGCAAGCTAAAGCTGAACGTGAAGCTGCTATCAAAGCAGAACAAGAACGTATCGCAGCTGAGCAAGCAGAAATTGCAAGACAAGCTGCGATCAAAGAAGAACAAGAACGTTTAGCTGCTGAGCAATTAGCAAAAGAAGAAGCGGAAGCTGCTGCTAAGGCTCAAGCTGAAGCTGAAGCAAAAGCTAAAGCCGAGGCTGAAGCTAAGGCTAAAGCACAAGCTGAGGCTGAAGCCGCTGCTAAAGCTCAAGCTGAGGCTGAAGCAAAAGCCAAAGCAGAAGCTGAGGCCGCTGCTAAAGCTCAAGCTGAGGCTGAAGAAAAAGCTAAAGTCGAAGCTAATGTTCAAGAAAGCAAATTGCCTCAATCCTATGTAGATGCTCGTAATGAGGCATCCACTAAAGGATCTGCTGTAGTAGAAGAGAAAGATATTCTTTCCCAACCAATGGAGCCACCATTGCAAGCCGATGCATCTTCAAAGATTAGCCTTGCCTTCGACGTGAAAAATTACGAATCTATGTCTACAACAGTAGATAATAAGGAAATCAAATATCGCGCCTTCGAATATATCCCTTACGTGGCTAATCCTATCGATATCGATCAACAGTACATGAACATTTATGTACCAGAAGAATACTTCAACAACGGTACTGTAAATGGTTACAATACACAAACAGCCCCTATCTTCATGCCAAATGCGGTAGGTGGTTACATGCCAAGCCAAGCTATGACTCCAAAAGTAGAAAATGGCAAACCTAACAGTGTTGTATATGCATTATCCCGTGGTTACGTAGTAGCCTCTCCAGCTACACGTGGTCGTACTAACAAAGCATCCGATGGCAACTTCATCGGCAAAGCACCAGCAGTAATCGTTGACTTACAAGCAGCTACGGCATACTTGCATGCAAACGATTCCACTATGCCAGGTAATGCAAATCGCATTATCACCAATGGTACAAGTGCTGGCGGTGCGGTATCCTTGTTACAAGGCGCTGCAGGCAACAGCTCCGACTTCCAACCATATTTACAAGCATTAGGTGCGGCTACAGCGGCAACTAATGTATATGCAGTTTCTGCGTACGCCCCTATTACTAACCTTGATGCGGCAGATATGGCTTATGAATGGAGCTATAATGGTATTACCTCCTCCAACAAAGTATCCATGAGTCATGATGATGTGGCTTACTCCAATCTGCTTAACGAACACTTCCCTGATTACGTAAATAACTTACAATTACATGACTCTGTAGGTCGTGTGTTGAAATTAGATAAGAATGGTAACGGTACTTTCAAAAACTATGTGAAAGAATTTATCATTGCAGCTGCTAACAAGGCACAAGCTAAAGGTACTGATTTATCTAAACATACATATCTTGTACGTGATAATAAAACTGGTACAATCAAAGATATTAACTGGGAAGCTTATAACCGCTTTGTAAGTCGTTCTAAAGCTCCAGGTGCATTCGATTCCCGATCTAATGACTCTGGCGAGAACAACTTATTTGGTACAAGTACAACAGATAATAATCACTTTACAATTACTGCAGCTTTACACGATACAACCTCTAATCCAGAGGCATATGTACAAAATGCTAAAGTCGTTACTATGATGAACCCAATGAACTATCTCGGCTCTCCAGCAGCGACAAATGCTCAGTTCTATCGCATCCGCTACGGTACAGCTGATAGCAATACATCTGTAGCAATTCCATTGATTGTTGGTACCCGTGCTCAAAACCTTGGGTATAAAGTAGATATGGCTACACCATTTGATGTAAACCATTCTGGTGACTACGATCTAGATGAATTATTCAACTGGATAGACAATATCGTTAAGAACGGTAGATAATTACAATTAAATACATACCATAACATAAAAGGAGCTACCTAGTAGCTCCTTTCTCTTTATGTTAAATAAATATCCCTAACATAAACTTCCACTATGTTAAGCACGAAAAAGCCCCTCAAAACGAGGGGCTTTGCTATATTAGGAAAGCATATTCAATACTTTCACCAATCATATTCTATTACACTTCAGGGAATAAAGCTGTAGACAAGTAGCGTTCACCTGTATCAGGAAGAATTACTACGATGTTTTTACCTTTATTTTCAGGACGTTTTGCCAACTCTTGAGCAGCCCAAAGAGCTGCACCAGAGGAAATACCTACCAATACGCCTTCTGTATGACCAAATGCTTGAGATGTAGCGAATGCATCTTCGTTAGTTACTTGGATTACTTCATCGTAAATGTTAGTATCCAAAGTATCAGGAATGAAGCCAGCGCCTAAGCCTTGAATTTTATGAGGGCCAGGTTTGCCATTAGACAATACTGGGGAATCAGTTGGTTCCACAGCCACAACTTTAACATCAGGGTTTTGTTCTTTTAAATAACGACCTGCACCTGTTAAAGTACCACCTGTACCAACACCTGCTACATAGATATCTACTGCACCATCTGTATCTTGCCAGATTTCAGGACCTGTAGTTCTGTAGTGAATTGTAGGGTTAGCTTGGTTTACGAATTGACCGGCTTCGATGGCACCAGCAGTAGCTGTTACGATTTCTTTAGCCTTTGCAATAGCACCTTTCATACCAAGAGAGCCATCAGTCAATACAAGTTGAGCACCATAGCCAAGCATCAATTTACGGCGTTCAACAGACATTGTTTCAGGCATTACGATAACTACTTTATAGCCAAGCGCTGCACCAACAGCAGATAAGCCAATACCTGTGTTACCAGATGTAGCTTCTACGATTGTACCACCTGGTTGTAATTCACCAGACTCAACAGCTGCTTGAATGATTGCTGCTGCAATACGGTCTTTTACAGAACCACCTGGATTAAAGTATTCCAATTTAGCGAGGATGTTAGCATCTGCACCAAATTTAGCACCAAAACGTGTAGCCGCTAATAGCGGTGTTTTACCAATTAATTCAACAAAAGATTTTGCAATTTTAGACATAGTAGTTACTCCTTATTAAATCGAACCATCCCAATTATCATATTTTGTATCAAGTTTAGCGTAAGTTCCGTCAATTACATCTTGAAGAGTTACGTTTTCTAAATAATCATGAATATAGTTTTGTAATCCTGCCCAGAAACCAACAGTGCGTTCGTTGATTACCGTATCAGTACTCACCCCTTCATCAAGGGTGGAAATGATAGCCATAGATTCCTCTGTAGCAAGCAAAATTTCAATAATTGTGTACTCTTTAGGGCTTTTAGACAATCGATAGCCGCCGTATTTACCACGAATGCTATCCACTAGGTTTGCAGCACCCAAACGAGCTACGATACCTTCTAGGTATTTTTCAGAAATGCCTTGTCGTTCTGCCACAGATCGCAAAGATACTGGTTTATCTTGACCTTGCTCTGCTAAATCAATGAGAACCATCAATGCATAACGACCCTTTGTGGAAATCCTCATATATCTTGCCTCTCTTTGTAAAAGTTAGTGCGCTAACACACCCCATGTTATAAAGCACTTGTTATACTATTTTTATAAAACCTTGTATATTACTAGGAATTAATTTCATTATAGACCACTCATGACAAAAAAGCAAGAACTTATTTCCTACTTTTACAAAGGGATATAGATAACACAAAAGGACCAGCCCGAAGGCCAGTCCTTTTGCGTATAGTTTGTAGTTTGTTATATGAGGTTTACCATGATGAATTGGAGAGGGTTCATCTGGTATTGGGACTTACCGTATCGTCAGGAAAACGATGCGCGCCCGTGTTCTTGTCATTTGAGGAGTTGTCTAGATTACTCTAGCACTTAAGTATAGGTTTCTAAATTAAATTTTACCTACAAGATCAAGACCTGGTTTTAAAGTGTCTTTACCTGGTTTCCAACGTGCAGGGCACACTTGGTCGCCATGTTTTGCTACGAATTGAGCAGCTTGTACTTTACGAACCAATTCTTCAGCGGAACGACCGATACCCATGTCATGGATTTCAGCTGTACGTACGAAGCCTTCTGGATCTACTACGAAAGTACCACGGTATGCCATAGCGGATTCTTCTTGGAATACATCGAAGAAGTCAGCTAATTCATGTTTTTTGTCAGCTAACATGTAGTACTCGATTTTATTGATAGTTGGAGAAGCATCAGACCATGCTTTGTGAACGAATTCGGAGTCACAAGATACGGAGTAAACTTCGCAACCCAATTCTTTCAACTCTGCATAGGAGTTTTGTACGTCTTCCAATTCAGTAGGGCACACAAATGTGAAATCTGCTGGATAGAATACGAATACAGACCATTTACCCAACACGTCTGCAGTGCTTACTTTTACCAATTCAGGTTTTTTGAAAGCATCAAGTGTAAATTCAGGAAGTTGTTTACCAATAATAGACATGTTATGTCCTCCTTGTGTGAGTTTCAAATTGTAATGATTATATTTGTATTGGTGTACTTAACACCATCGGTATATCTATCTTTGTCTATATAATAACAAATATCATTCAATATTGCAAGTGTTATTTTTAAATTTATCGATATATTTTTTCAATATTTTTCGATGTAAATAAAAAAGAAGAAAGATGCTCATTTCTGAGCATCTTTCTTCTTTTTACGTACTACAATAGATTTACTACTTATAGTAGAATGATCAAAAGCGATTAAACCCGCTATATTAGCAAGCCCTCTCCGTGCTATGTGACCAGTTGTAGATTGTTCTTTTCCCGATTTACCATATACAAACTGCTCTAGTTTGAGTGCAGCTAATATAAATATACCTATAATAGATAAAAGAGATCCCATGGCTCTACTCTATTTTTTTAGTTCTAAGATCGCATCTACTAAACCGCGGAATAATGGATGTGCATTATTTGGACGGGATTTAAGTTCTGGATGCGCTTGTGTACCGATGAAGAATGGATGATTTTTCACTTCTACACTTTCCACAAGACGACCATCTGGAGATGTACCAGAGATAACAAGACCAGCATCAGTCAATTGTTGACGGTATTCGTTATTGAATTCATAACGGTGACGATGACGTTCATAGATAAGGTCTTCCCCATATACTTCACGAGTTTTTGTACCCGCTTCTACTTTACATGGGTAAATACCAAGGCGCATTGTGCCGCCTTTTTTATCTACGTCAACTTGGTCACTCATCAAGTCGATCACTTTATATTTAGCATTTTCATCGAATTCGCTAGAAGTGGCACCTTCCATACCGCATACGTTACGAGCAAATTCCATTACTGCAGTTTGCATGCCAAGGCATAGACCAAGATATGGAATATTGTTTTCACGAGCGTATTGGATTGTGCGGATTTTACCTTCTACACCACGAGAGCCAAATCCACCAGGTACAATGATACCTTCAACACCATCAAATACCTCTTTAGGATCTATAGATGTATCATCAAGTTCTTCGGAGTCAATCCAACGAATATTCACTTTAGTACCCGTAGCAATACCAGCATGATCTAGAGCTTCAACTACGGATAAATACGCATCATGTAATGCTACGTATTTACCAACGATAGCCACTGTAATATCTTTGCTTGGGTTCAAAATTTTGTGAACCATTTCTTTCCATGCAGTCATATCGCAAGGACGTTCTTCAAGACCTAATTTTTTGATAACGATGTCATCAAGACCTTGGTCTTGCATCATCAATGGTACTTCATAGATGGAGCTGCAAGTTTTGTTTTCAATAACTGCTTCTGGTTCTACGTCGCAGAACAAAGCAAGTTTTTCTTTCATTTCATCAGAAATGTGTTTTTCGCTGCGGCACACCAAGATATCTGGTTGAATACCAATGCTGCGCAATTCTTTTACGCTGTGTTGTGTAGGTTTAGTTTTCAACTCGCCTGCTGCATTGATGTATGGTACCAATGTAACGTGAATGTATAGTACGTCGTTACGACCTACTTCTTTTTTCACTTGGCGGATAGCTTCCATGAACGGCAAGCTTTCAATATCGCCTACTGTACCGCCGATTTCAGTGATAACTACATCAGCGTTATCCTCTTTACCTACGCGGTATACATTTTGTTTAATTTCATTTGTAATATGTGGAATTACTTGTACAGTGCTGCCCAAGTAGTCACCTTTACGTTCTTTATTAATTACAGACCAGTACACTTTACCAGCTGTAATGTTGGAACGTTTACTAAGGTTAATATCGATGAAGCGTTCATAATGGCCTAAATCAAGGTCAGTTTCAGCGCCGTCATCTGTTACGAATACTTCACCATGTTGGTAAGGGCTCATCGTACCAGGGTCAATATTAATGTATGGGTCAAATTTTTGAATCGTTACATTGAAACCGCGGTTTTTAAGCAAGCGACCCAAGGATGCTGCTGTAATCCCTTTACCAAGAGAAGAAACAACGCCGCCAGTTACGAAAATATACTTAGTTGCCATGATGCCTCCCACCTATTACATTTTTTCCGGAGCGGAAATACCTAAAATACCCAAGCCTTGACGAAGTACGAGGGCAATCGCTGTGATTAATCCTAAACGAGCTTGTTGCAATGCTGGATCTACGCCAATGATACGACCTTGACGATAGAAGGAGTGGAACATACTTGCCAAATCGTATAAGTAACGAGCAATACGATGTGGTGCACGATGTTCAGCAGATTGAACTACCTCTTCTGGATATTCAGCTAATTTCTTAATTAATTCTAATTCCATTTCGCTTGTAAGCGTTGTGAAATCAGTTTCACTATAACCGCCAAATGCGATGCCAGCTTCACGCACTTGGTTGTAAATGCTGTGAATACGAGCATGAGCATATTGGATATAATACACTGGGTTATCATTGCTACGAGATTTCGCCAAGTTAATATCGAAATCAAGTTGGCTATCTAAGGAACGCATCAAGAAGAAATAACGAGATGCATCTACGCCTACTTCATCAATCAACTCATCTAATGTAACGCTATCGCCACTACGTTTAGATAATTTAACGAGTTCCCCATCGCGGAACAATGCTACCATTTGTAATAACAATATAGTTAATTGGTCTGGATCATAACCAAAAGCGGCCATAGCAGCTTTTACACGGCACACATAACCATGATGGTCAGCGCCCCAAATATCAATCATTTCTTTGAATCCACGATCATATTTGCTGCGGTGATATGCAATATCTGCCGCCAAGTATGTAGGAACGCCATTATCACGAATAACAACGCGGTCTTTATCGTCACCATAATCAGTGGATTTCAACCACAAAGCACCGTTTTTTTCGTATACTTTGCCAAGAACCTTCAGCGCCTCTATAGAGTGATGAATTTCCTCAGTTTCGTGAACAGTACGTTCAGAGAACCAATTATCAAAAGTAACGCGGAAGTTTCTCAATGTTTCCTCTAGGCGAGCTAGTTTTTCTTTAAGACCTTCCTCTTTGAACAAGGCAATACGATCTGCTTCGTTCATAGCATTCAATTTATCAAAGCCTTCCCGTTCTGCAATAGCTTTTGCAGTCTCGATAATATCAGGACCACGGTAGCCATTTTCAGGGAACACAAGAGCCCCTTCTGGAATATCGAATTCAGGCATGGAACCATCTTCGTTGCGCTTAGGTGGGAACACTAATGTAGCACCTTGCAACTCTTGGAAACGGTACTCAATGGAGATAGCCATATTATCGATTTGGTTACCCGCATCATTGATATAGTACTCAGACTGTACATTGTAACCTGCTGCACGCAACAAGTTTACAAGTGCACTACCATACGCAGCACCACGACCATGACCTACATGCAACGGACCTGTTGGGTTCGCACTTACGTACTCTACTTGAATCGTATCGCGTGCACGCAATGGTTGAACACCATACTGATCGCCAGCATTTAAAATGGCTTTCAGTGTATCGTACACCATATCAGATTTCAAGAAGAAGTTGATGAAACCTGCACCAGCAACCTCAGCACGTTCGAGCCAATCAAAATTCATATGGCTAATCAAAGCCTCTGCAATAGCACGAGGGTTTTGACGGGCTACACGAGCGGATTGCATAGCGATATTTGTAGAAAAATCACCGAATTCTTTTTGAGGTGGCACTTCGAGAACGATTTCTGGATATTCCCCAGCTGGTAAACCACCGCTGTTAATCGTATCTTGTAATGCCTGTTCAATCCCCGATTTCAGGATTTCCTTCATTTCCATGCTCTATATCCTCCCGCACGTCTATATCTAACTGATTATAAAATTGCCATTCACCTTCAACGGAAATGTCATATCCTAAATGAACATGACCTACGCCTTCGTGAAAGTCTACTGTTAATTCATGAGTGTTCACGGCCATGTGTAAATCACCATACGGTGTTTCATACACGGACTCGCGCTCTTCACCACGGACGTATTGATGACGCATATTCACAGCCCCTGTTCGGAGCAATACAATAGAGTCATCATGGATTTTAATGGTCGTCTTTACCCCATCTAAGCCAGTCACACTAGATTCTTCGTAACGCACATACTGGGCATTACCCTTTTCATGTGATGTACCTGGGGAAATCAGTTCCACTACGGTATCCTTGCCGTCCATATCTCGTTGTACACTTTTTACGGACACTAGAACCCGCTTCATTTTCAACCTCCATGGTAGTAATCAATCATCATATTATACCATAATTAAGGACTATTTTGCACCCTTAATGAGCCTCAACTTCTTAGTCTTAGTCATCTGTTTAATGGCATATTCCCTACGTTGAGCCTCATGTTTATGGTGAAAGCTTTCAGCATACACCAAGGTCACAGGGCGCCGGCCCCTCGTATACTTGGCACCACCTGGAATATGTCCATTGTGCGCATCAATACGGCGCTCAAGATCTGTAGTCCATCCACAGTACAAGGAATCATCAGAACAACGCACTAAATACACATAGTGTCGTTCTTCAGACTTAGCCTCCTTATTTGCCATTTTTCGCATCATCAGTAATTGGTTCCAATGTAATGGTATTAATGATTACTGGTTCTACAGGCTTATCGTTGCGGCCTGTTTTTACTTTGCCGATTTTTTCAACTACATCCATACCTTGTACTACAGTGCCAAAGATAGTGTGTTTATTATCTAGCCAATCTGTAGGGCCTAAGGTAATGAAGAATTGGGAACCACCAGTGTTCGGACCACGGTTAGCCATGGCAAGAACGCCCATTTTGTTGAAATGCAAGTCATTAGAGAATTCATCAGGAATTGTATAGCCTGGACCACCAGCACCTGTGCCATCTGGATCCCCGCCTTGAATCATAAAACCTTCGATAACGCGGTGGAATGTAACACCGTTATAGAAGCCTTTTTTCACTAGGTAATCAAAGTTTTTTACTGTAATAGGTGCTTTAGAGCCTAACAATCGAACTTTGAATTGACCATAATTTGTATCAAAAATAGCGTATTCATCAGCAATTGGCGCGTTAGAGAAGTTAGGCATAGCTACCGTTTCTGCTTTTACAGTATTCCCTTGTGGTTGTTCCCCACTTTTTGTACCACATGCTGCTGTACCAAGCATTGTAATCCCTAACAGTGCGCATAAAGCCAAGCGTTTCCAGTTCATAGTTCCCCCAAAAATGTATCATCTATACTAACATGTATGTAAAATTCACATAGAAAAGCCGCTCAACCCGTGAGCGGCTCTTTTTTAGTATATCATATTACACTCGTATTGAAAGCCAAAATATTCTAAAAAATCATTAAATTTTACTAGAATATTTTGCCCTATACAATATCTCTACCATATAGATTAATAACACGCTTAATTAATAGAGCATTTCAATACATAGCGAAGCAACATACATTCAATATTTATTTAATAAGATTTTTGCGTTCTTTACTACCTTTAGGTTTTACCTTTAACTTGATAGCCTTGCCAGTTTCATCATAAGTAGCTTCAATGATTTTGTCGCTTTCCAAGCCGCCGCCCTCAGAGTCAATTTGATTTACAAAGTAGAGGAATTTTTGGCTTTTCGGCCCCCAACCCATACCGGCTTTTGTAATGAAACCTGTATAAGTATCTTTCAACTCAGGATTGGATTGACCTTCTTTTTTAAAGCTTTCAATAACAGTTGCCATCATATCTGGATTTAGATTGTCGATGGAGTAGAATGTTTGAGCAATATCGTTCTTGCCAGGACCAACTACGTCAACAGGCGCGCCATCAGACCAAGTTTGCTTTTCAAGATCATATTGATAACGTAACAACTCAGTGGTCCCTGGTTTTACTACGTCAATCTTAAAGGCCTTTTGATCAAAAGTCATGTCCCCAGAGACTTGAATTGGGGCAGTTTTTAATTCGCCTCGTTCTTTCAACTTATTAATTGCAGTTTTCCAAGTATCTGCTTTAGATATTTTATCTGTAAGAGCTACATTATTGGTACGATCCTGTGCCAACGCCTCTTGTTGCGCCTTTTCAAATCTAGCCTGTTTATCCTCTTTAGACTCACCACAGCCAGCTACAACGAATAAACTCATAGATAATACACCGGCCATCAAGCAACGAGACCACAATTTCTTATTCATAATTATCTCCTTAACACACAAAAATAATTGTACTCATAACATACAAATAGATAATAAATAAACTACTTATTTAAACAGCTTATTCGCCTAAATACTCTTTATATAATTTAGGATACGCTTCTTTAAATTCCATTGGTCGATAAATTTTCCCAAATACCAATGCATCGGGATTCCCCTTCTCATTAGGATCCCGTTCATTGACATAAACCACTTCCTCAAAAGGCTCATCAAGACCATAACGGAATGGATATTTTCCACGACGAGCGATATAGATATCAGAACGCGTCGTCATAGGACCTACATATACATCATTCCCAATAGATGTGGTTACTTCACCATGTTGAACATTGCCAACCTTGCCTTCGCCATATTGAACATACCAAATAGCATATGTCGTTTCCGTGGGATTCAAAATGGACTTCATATCATATTGAGAAACCGTAAAGGTTTTTGTTTCACCTTTTGGCGTAACGAGTGTATGAGCCCCCTCTTTCAAGTCGATTTCCTTCACGCTATGGGCATCCACAGTATAACTTGTGCCATCCAATGTGAAAGTAACACTAGCATCGGTAGGATTATCTACATAGGTAGTGCCTTTATAAATAATTTCATCTAACACGGATTTAAAAGCTTGATATCTACCGCAACCGGTAATAAGCAGCAAAGACATTAATAACGTAAAAATACCAAATAATTTTACGAACCGTTTCATTGGCTCTCCTCATATACAAATTAGTTTTTATTTTACAAATAATAATTATAGAGAAGTATGTACTGCCATTAAGCCGTATACTTCATACTATAAAGAGAGTCTCTCGTAAAACGAGAGGCTCTCTTATAAAAGCGATATTATTTTTTCTTACCGTCCAAATCATCTGGTTTAATACGGTTATAAGAATCAATGTAACTATTATATTGTTGAATCATACGATTAAGGTTACGATCTTGGTATTTATCGTTAGGATCAACCATTACTTGACGAATAGCACCAACAGTATCATTGAAGTTACGAACTAAAGAGTCTTTATGGGAGTCTTTTGAATCTATACCATTAAGCAACCCTTGAATTTCACCAATTTCTTTTTCGATAGCAGCTTTATCAGGGTTAGTGTACGTAGCTTGTACTTTTTCAACTAATTCTGTCAAACGAAGAGTTGCGTCCATAACGGCAGCATAGTTTTTGTAACCATCTTTCTTCATTTGTTCCATTTTCTTTTTATTTTTCTCTTTGTTTGCTGCATTGATAACTTCACCTAGCTTATCATAAGCAGCCTTGAATTTTTCTACACCTGCTACGTATTTAGCTGCTAGCTCATTACCTTTAGCCTTGCCATCATTAAGATAGGCTTTAGAATCAGTATAGGATTGAAGTTCTTTATAAACAGGTACTAACTCATCCAATACAGCTAATACATTGTCGCGCTCCGTATCAACTTCTTTGTATGTATTGCCTTCTTCTTTACTTTTCTGTAAACCTTTTTGTAAGCTTTCAAATCTAGGCTGAGCACTAATAGCATGCTCATCATAACCAGCTTTCAACTTAGCAAGGTTTTCAGCATGTTGTTGGCCCCAAGTTACGTTGTTTCCATTAAATTCATTTGTTGCTTTAATCAGTTCATTAAATGCCTTATTTAGTTTTTCATCAGACTTAGAATCTGTAGCAGAAGCTACTGCAGAAGATACTTTATCAGCTGCTTTATCACTGCCGCAACCGGAAACGAACAAACCTGTTGTCAAAGCACCTACACACAATAAGGTGGAAATTAACTTACGTTTAGAGCTCATAATCATTCTCCTATACAAACATAACAGTATAATCATCTTTTATTATACCAACTTATAAAACGTTTTCCCATGAATTAAGGGTGAATTTCATTACACCTCCATGCAAAAAATGCAAATAAACATATTTTTAATATGATAATATTCCAATTTTGCAAATTATAGCCAATATACTTGACTGCAACTCTCAAAACAATGTATATAATTCGTTATGTACTTATTTTATGCAGCCACATATGAGAGAGAATGCTTTATTATTGTAATCATTATGCTGCTATAGTTATTGTTAAAGGAGAGAAACTATGGACGATATTTTATCACTCTTGACCTTTATTTTTTTCTACACCATTTTTAGTTGTATTTTTACGTTCTTCTTAATCTTAATGGTTCGTGCCATTATGCGTCGTTCTCTACGCCGTGAACAAACTACAGAAAAGGTACTACGTAACACCTTTAATGCAGTAAAAACAATGTATTTTGTTATTTTCCTACTCTTTAGTGGCATTCCTGGTGCTATTATGTACTGGTTGAAATTCCGTACGCCTATGATGGAAGAAGTTCGCCAAAACATGATCCAACGCGGTTACGATGTAAGCGATTTAAAATAGAATTAACAAAAAAAACAGAGCTCCCAAAGGAGCTCTGTTTTTTTACCCTTACGCACTCGTTAGCTATTTGATTATTTAGCGTCGAATTGGTCTGGAGTTGTGCTGTTATACGTATCAATATAACCATTGAAGCCTTCAATCATGTTGTTAAGGTTGTTGTCGCTTGGATCAGCTAGCACTTGACGTACATCACCGACTACGGAATTGTAACGATCAGCAAGCACTTGACCACGGTCGTTGTTTATGCTCTTAAGCAATGCTTCGATTTCGGAAAGCTCTTTTTCTACAGCTGCTTTATCAGCTTTTTGAGGAGCTTTTTCCAAGTTATCTACAAGAGTAGTTAAACGAAGCGTAGATTCCATTGCTGCTGCGTAACCTTTTTTACCGTCTTTTTTCAATTTTTCGATTTGTTTTTTGCTTTGTTCCGCATTAACTTTATTTAGAGTTTCGTTGAACTTCGCATAAGCAGCATCGAATTTTTCTACTGCCGCTACGTATTTAGCAGCAAGTTCTTTACCTTTAGCGCCGCCATCGTTCATGTAAGCTTTAGAGTCATCATAAGCAGTTAAATCTTTATATACTGGCACTAATTCATTAAGAATGTTCAATACGTTGTCGCGTTCTGCATCAACTTCTTTGAATGTAGAACCTTCTTTTTTAGCTTTTTCTAAATCTGCTTGTAGTCTGTCAAAGTGAGGTTGGTTAGTAATAGCACCTTCTGCGAAGCCACCTTTTAATTTAGCCAAACCTTCTGCTTGGAATTGAGCAAAGGAAACATTATCACTGTTGAAGCGGTTAGTCGCATCGATAAGTGTGTTAAGCTTTGCAGCAGCTTTTTCGTCGCCACCATCAACTACGGAGGATACTACGGAACCAATGCCGCCCGCTTTATCGCTACCGCAACCAGATACAAATAAGCCTGCAGTCAATGCGGCTACACAAAGTACAGTGGAAAATAATCTACGTTTGTTGTTCATAACTTCTCTCTCCTATTTACACACGAGTATAGAACTAAAGGAATTATACTAATTATGCTACACCAATTCCGTAGCTACAGCTACAAAATTAGATATTCATATAAATCTCACCTTAATTAAGGGAATTACCTAAAATCAGTCAATCCATTTAAAATGTTTGCACGCATTATAAATGCCGTCTTTATCACAGTCTGTAGTGATATAGTCCGCTTTTGCTTTTAATTCAGGACGCGCATTCCCCATGGCAATATTCAGCCATTCAGGTCTAAACATGGACAAATCATTATAGCCATCACCAAATACTACGGCTTGATTTGGTTTCATTCCAAAATGCTCAAGCATATTGCGAATGCCTAAGGCCTTTTCCATTGGTTCATACAAAACACAACCTTCTCCATAGCGGATGAGCTTGTGTGTCATATGCTCAATATCTTTCTCCTCTTCTTCCCCTTCTTTAAAGAACACATAAATCTTATAAAACTCTTCAACATTATGAAAGTCAAAATCAGGATCTACGGTCGTTTTAAAGACATCCCAATTTGGATTCCACTCCAAGATTTCCTTGTAAGGTGTGATGCGCCCTAATTTATTGCGGTCTGTAACAGCCCAAGGAATATTATGAGATTCTAAATACTCTAAATATTTAATACATGCATCGCGATCCATGCCAATCATAGATACCAATTCATTATTAACGGTAATACTATGACCACCGTCCGCTACAAAATCGGTAAGCCCTGCACGTTCAGCAAAACGTTTAGCATCTACTTGAATACGTCCCGTCGCTAATGCTACGCGATGACCACGGCGTTTCAATTCATCCAAGCAGTATTGGGCGCTGTCAGGAATTTTGCCTTCAGGCCATACAGCTAGGGTATTGTCGATATCGAAAAAGAAAAACTTCTGCTCCACAGGCCCTCCTAATCACGTCCACTCATCAACTTAAATCGCTCTTTTTGTTCTACATCAGGATATTTCTCCCGATCCACATCACTAATAAACATCTCTAAAGGACGTATGTACATATCGCGCTCATCATAGAGTTTTTGATATACTACAAATTTCTCACCCGTTTCCGAATGAGTCGCTACGTCTAACACGTAATAATACATACCCTTAAAATGGCGATATAAACCGCCTTTTACTATATCACTCATGAACAACCTCATTATATCAATCTAAAACAGTAGCTAATTTTACCAAACTTAATGTATCTAAATATCCATTATCAACACGTCATTACGTAACAATATTGATAAAAAACTTAGACCCGAATTAATCATAAAAACAATTAGTTACAAGCTAAATAGATAATAAAAACATAAAACACTCTAACTATTATTATATAACTATTAAGAGGTAAATTCACGATAATCTAGTAATTAACATTCTATAGTTTCCATATAACGAATGGCATCCGCTAACATATCAGTCGTAATCTCATATGGTGATACTACTACATCGCGAACAGATACTGCTTTCTCCACGATTTGCGGTATATGGGATTCATTGAGTCCCATTTGTGAAAGCTTCGTAGGCCAGCCAATTGCACGATATACAGGTAACCAACGGTTTAATTCGTCTAATTGTTTATCTACAATAAAGAGAATTAACAAACCGTAAGCTACCATTTCGCCATGTAAATGATGCTTTTCTGTCTCTTTATTCGTAGCACAGCCGTAGCAAATAGCATGAGCAATAATACTATTATAATCGCCAGGCATACAGCCAGATACGATACCTGTCGCAAAGATTACGGTCATCACCATCAAATCAAAGGCTTCACTACGGTGTTTGATTTCGTTATCTTTATAAGCCTGTAAACCATGCTCAAAGATCGGTTCACTACACATAGAGGATAATACAAGACCTAGTTGCGTATTGTACACTTGCTCACGATTACGTGCAGACATCAAGGTTTCGTAATGCTTGGCGATAGTATCGCCCATGCCCGCCCATAAATAGCGGCTAGGAGCCTCCACTAAAATATCTGCATCAATAAAGCAATGTACTGGCGGATGATTTACAAAGGCAATGCCGTCAAAGTTATGATCTGCCGTATATACGGCGGCCGCTTCAGATGTAGCGGCACAGGTAGATGCAATGGTAGGAATGGTAAAGAATGGTTTATCATCTAGTTCTACCGCTACTACTTTCACCGTATCGATAGCCTTGCCACCGCCTACAGCAAATAGAAAATCTGCAGCTTTCACAGAATCCATAGCGGCGATTTCCTTGCCTCGAGCAAAGGTACATTCACCACCAAAATGAATGATATCCAATACCTTGATGCCTGCTTTATCTAACACTGGCTGAAGGTGAGGCATTGCCTTAGACAGGGCCGTTTCACCACCTATGATGGCTACTGTATGGCCGTATAATTTTGTAAATTGTGGAATGGCGTCAAAAACATCGTGACCGCCAAAGCTATAACTAGGTAAACAATGAGTGTTACGCATAAAAATCTCCTTTATATACTATATATGTATTATAGAAAGTCCTACCTATAAAAGCAATTTCATATGGCAACTTTTATAGCACAAAAAAGGTTCTATACTTTCAACAAAGATGAAAGCATAGAACCTTTACTATTATTATTTATTTTCGGACACAAGACCTTTATGGATAAGACCTACAACGAAGCCTAATACCGCAAAGCTCACCCAGCCCATGCCAGCTGCCTGGAATGGAATGTATTGAGTGAAGAGCTGTTCCAATGCAACAGGAGCAATACCTGCCGTTTCAAGACCAGTCATAAGAGCAGAGATCATTGTGAAAGCCATTGTCCATGCATATACACAACGACGACCACCGAACATATTGTTAACAAGCGCTAACAAGATAATTACAATCGTTAACGGATACAAGAGCATCAACACTGGAATCGCAGCACTGATGATTGTTTTCAAACCGAACATGCTAAGACCAAAGGCCGCAACAGAGAAGATGACTACATATAATTTATAGCTAATCTTCGGAGTCAACTTATGGAAGTACGTACCACAAGAAGTGATAAGACCGATACTCGTGGACAAGCAAGCCAAGAGAACGATGATAGCCAAAATGATTTGACCGAAATCACCAAACAAGTAGTTCGCACTTACGGACAATACAGGAGCACCTGTATCGAATAAACCGAAGCGCTCTACACTTGTAGCACCGATATTCGCAATAAATACGTATACGATACCGAGAAGGGCTACCGCGATAGCACCTACCTCCATTACTGTTTTTGTAATCACAGCACGAGATGTAGCACCACTAAGACGTACAAAGTCGATGACTAGAATAGCAAATACTACAGAAGCCAACGCATCCATCGTATTATAGCCGTCCAAGAAACCTTGTAACACAGCTGTTGGCGCATCACCATAAGCAGGTTGTGGCACTGCATAGCCCCCAAGCGGAGTCATAAAAGACTTAATAATTAACAACAGAATTACAAGTAATAATGCTGGTGTCAAAATATTACCGATACGGTTAACGAGCTTTTGTGGGCTAATGGACAGCCATAAGGAAACACCAAAGAATAATGCCAAGAAAATTGGTTCCATATTCATGCTTAAACCTTCAGTGAAAGGTTTAATTGCAATTTCATAAGCTACAGTTCCAGTACGTGGCGTCGCAAACATTGGACCGATACTCAAGTAAAGAGAAATTGTGTACAACAAGCCATAAATCGGATGAACACGGCTTGCAAGTTCTTCAACATCTTTACAGGAGGAGTAACCCATCGCTGCTACACCTAACAGTGGAAGGCCTACACCTGTTAATACGAAGCCGAGCAAAGCCCAACCTACATTACTACCAGCTTGTTGACCTAAGGCCGCTGGGAAGATCAAATTCCCTGCCCCAAAGAATAGGGCAAATAACATCATGCCTATGGCCAAATAGGCACGGGTCGACAAATTGTCGTTACCATTCATAAATGTAACCCCCTTTAGGTTATATAAAAATAATATTACCATTATAATCCAAAGGGGGTTAGGTATACAAGAAAAATATCCTTACTATTCCATATCGGCATAGCGTTATTCCCGCAAGTAAAGGGATTTAACTAGGAATTTTTTCTTATATGAACTTGTACATCATAGAAAGTACTGCCCCAACCTTGATCAGTTGGGCGATTTGCCGTAAGTGCATTGATAGCAACATCAGTGTCACTAGATTGTGATTGCCACCATACACCAAGGGAAACCAATGTGCCCTGTTGCACCTCATCATCATAATAAGCTTTTATATTTACACGACCACGGTCGTTATAGATTTCTACTTCATCCCCATCACTAATGTCATATAATTTTGCATCTTCTGGATGAATGCGAAGTTTCATCAATTCTGGATCATCAAAGTCGAGTTCACAGAAACTAGAATCCAAAATGCGAATATCATTACCATTGATAAGCCAGAACGGCGCATTATCACCATATGGTGGTATATATCGAATGAGGGGCTCTACATCGTGAGGATTATAAAGCTCAATTTTGCCAGATGGTGTTTTAAAGTCCATCTTATAATTTTCAGGCACAACCATCTCTACAGGTTCACCACTAAGAATCGTATCTTGGTCTTCTTTAGATATACGATTAGAGGTGCGCACAATTTGGTCTATCAGTTCTCGCTCGCTAAGATTAAAGAACTCATCTACCAATCCCATTCGCTTCGCTAATTCTGCAATGACTTGCCAATTGGAGCGAGATTCACCGATGGGATCAATCAATTTATAGCCCGTGCCAATCGTATAGTGACCATAAGAATTGTAAATATCATCATGCTCTACAGATGTTGTGGCAGGCAAAATAATATCAGCATACTTACAAGTATCCGTAAAGAAACGCTCATGTACCACAGTGAATAAGTCATCTCGCATTAAGCCTCTACGTACAACATTCTGGTCAGGCGCTGTGATAGCAGGATTTGAAGAGAAGATATATAAACTATGAACTTTAGTTCCTTCAGGATTTGTAAGCATTTCACCAAGTTTAATCATGGGCATCAATCGTGTAGCTGGCGCATGGACATGAGCCTGTTGCATTACATCTTTACCGACGAATTTACTACCACTAGCACTTGATAAGAGACCACCACCAAGATGCTGCCACGCTCCCACAACAGCCGGTAAAGCATTAATAGCACGACAAGTCATAGCGCCATTGCCGTAACGAGACAACCCGCTACCAAGACGAATAAATGGAGCCTTAGCTTTAGCATAAGCATGAGCAAACTCAGTCATGCGCTCTACAGAAACACCACATATTTCAGACGCTTTCTCTGGTGTGAAGTCAATTAACGTTTGTTCTACCAGCTGATCATACCCTTGTACATGTTGATTAATAAATTCTAAATCTGCTAAGCCATCACGATAAATGATATGAAGCATACCTAATGCTAGTGCCCCATCGCTACCGGGTTTCACAATAAGCTGTTCATGAGCCTGACTAAAGGTATATGTTTTATGGGTATCAATAATCCAAACTTGAGCCCCATTCTTTTTAGCAATATTTACATCATGTAAGATATGAACGTCTGTAGCTGTTGCATTTATGCCCCATAACACAATCAAATCACTATGCTGAGCCTCTTGTGGCTTAATAGCCAACGTATCACCGTAAACAGAGCGAAACCCCGCTTGTTTTGCAGGCGAGCAAATGCCTCTATCTTGATCGGTAGCACCTATACGACGAAAGAAGTAGTCCGCTGCAGGGCTTTGAATAACACCCATTGTTCCAGCGTAGGAATAACGTAAAATACTTTCACTACTATAAGTATCTATAGTGTGCTTGAAATTATTTACTATTGTATCTAGCGCCTCATCCCAGCTAATACGTACATATTGGTCTTCACCAACACCTTTTTTACCAATGCGCTTCATAGGGTATTCTAAACGCAATGGAGAATGGATAACCTTTTCGTAGTGCACCATTTTAGGACATAATGTGCCACGGGTAAAAGCATGATCCTTATTACCGCGCACAGATACTACCTTATTATTTTCAACACTTACAATTAGCCCACATGCGTCTGGGCAATCATAGGGACAGACAGACTTATATTCTTTCAAGATAAGCACCTCGCTTATAAATTATATAAACTATAGGATAAACTATAGGATGTATATTTATATTATATTACAGTATGACTTGTATATGTGTAATCTTTTGCACACCTTTCAATTTTAAAGAAAAGATGAAAACAAATAATTTCATGTATATCAATACATTCAGTTATCACATTCAATTTATGACCTCATCAATTATTTTGATATATAAACCCTAATATTTCAAGTTTTATCGATATCTATCCATTATCATTCTTTCTAGAGAGCTGAACAGTTATACTAATAAGGTCTATAAAAATACTATTAATCTATAAAAAAATCATGCAATAATGACTAAAAGTCATAACCATGTAGTTTAAGGTATAATCAGCTTTTTCACTTATACACTATAGAATATGTGATTTAAATCACCCGTACGTATGCGTATTTAGTAATGTCATTCAGAGTGCAAGACTATTCAATCTCACAAATTTCTGTGCTATACTGACATTGTCATTTGAGAGGATATAGAACTACCCTTAGAGTCATATTAATTTCATGATTTTTTAGAATGTAGTTGCTATATCAGGTACATATTTTCTGAAAAGAGGTTTTAACGATGGCAGACGCAAAAAACACTGTGTTATTCCCTTATGAAACACTAAAAAAATTGAGCATGGACGCTTTCCAAAAATTCGGTTTCTCCGAAAAAGAAGCTGACATCATCCAAGACGTACTTTTGACTTCCGACTTGTTCGGTATTCAAAGCCATGGTATGCAACGTATGGTTCGTTACCACAAAGGTATCACTAATGGCTTGATCAAAATCGACGCAAAACCTGAAATCGTAAAAGAAACTCCAATTTCCGCAGTTATCGACGGTCATGATGGCATGGGCCAAATTTTGGGCCACATGGCTATGGAAATGGCTATCGAAAAAGCTAAAAAATCCGGTGTTGGTATCGTATCCGTACGTAACTCCAACCACTATGGTATCGCTGGTTACTATGCTAAAATGGCATCCGACCAAGGCTTAATCGGTTTCTCTTGTACAAACTCCGAAGCAATCATGGTTCCTACATACGCTCGTCAAGCTATGCTTGGTTCCAACCCTATCGCTTGGACTGTACCTGCTGATCCTGTTGACTTCTTCTTCGATTGCTCCACTACAGTAGTAACTCGTGGTAAACTTGAAATGTACAACAAAATGGGCAAAGCTACTCCAGATGGCTGGGCTGTTAATAAAGACGGCGTTCCTTCCACTGATGCAGCTGAAGTATTGGGCAACATCTCCCGTCATGAAGGCGGCGGTATCCTTCCTTTAGGTGGTGCTACAGAAGTTCTTGGCGGCCACAAAGGTTATGGTAACGGCATGATTGCTGAATTATTCTCCTCCATCTTGTCTCAAGGCGGTACTTCCAACAAATGTATGGTTGGCGGTAAATCCAACATCTGCCACGGCTTCATGGCTATCAACCCTGAATTCTTCGGCGACCCAGCTGAAATCAAAAAACACTTCTCCCAATTCTTACAAGAATTACGTGAAGCTCCTAAAGCTGCTGGTCAAGACCGCATCTACACTCATGGTGAAAAAGAACATGAATCCGTTGAAAAAGTTAAAGCTGAAGGCATCCCTGTACTTAACGGTACAATGCTAGAAGTTCAAGATCTTTGCAACGAATTAGGTCTAGACTTCAAATCCTACTTCGGCGATTATGTACCAGAAGCTCCTGCTACAATGTTCAAAGGTAACTACTAATACCTGAACTTAGTAATGGCCCTAACAAGGACTTGTAGTTAGTACAGAAGGGGACATAAACACTGTTTATGTCCCCTCTCTTATATTTCTAACCTCATAACTTATGAGGTTAGAAATTTTTAAGTACTATATCAATTTTTGCGATAAGTATATCTGTTATTTTATTGTAACTTTACATTTTAACTGAACTTTTACAACTTAATATAATAGCGATTTACTCATCAATTTATTTGATCAAACTACATCGTCCTGTTGAGCATATATTTTTGTTTTTCTTGAAAGGATGATCTTAGAAATGAGTGCTATCACCGTTCTATTAGCGCTATCTCCAATCATTTGGTTGATCGTAGCGTTATCCATCTTGAAATTACCAGCATGGCAAGCAACAAGTGTTGCTGCAATCGGTTCTTTCATCATCGCTATTACAGCATTCCAATCTGACCCATTTATTATGGTCACTGGTGCCCTTGAAGGTGCTGCTTTGGCAATCTGGCCAATCCTATTAGTTATTACAGCTGCTATCTTTGTTTATAACTTGGTAGTATACACGAAAGCAATGGAAACTATTAAAACAATGCTTTCTTCTGTAACATCTGATACTCGTGTACTTGCATTGTTACTTGCATGGGGCTTTGGTGCCTTCATGGAAGGTATGGCTGGCTTTGGTACTGCCGTTGCAATTCCTGCAGCTATGATGGTTGCCGTAGGTTTCGACCCACTTAAATCTATCATTGCATGTCTCGTTGCAAACTCCGTACCAACTACATTCGGCTCTATCGGTATCCCAACTACTACATTGGCATCCTTGACAAGCCTTGATCCAAGCCACTTGGGTACATTCATTTCCGTACAATTATTCTTGCTTAACCTTATCGCTCCGTTCTTCGTTGTTATGATCATCGGTGGCGGCGTAAAAGCGTTAAAAGGCGTATTCCTTGTAACATTACTTTCTGGTTTAGCATTAGCTGTTCCTGAAATCGTAATCAATGCTGTAATGGGTCCTGAATTATCCGTAATTTCTGCATCCATCGTAATCATGGCAGTTATCATTGGTTGTGCAAAAATCATGCCTCCTAATGATCCTGAATACGCAGTTAAACAAACTGGTGAAGCTCCAAAAGTTTCCGGTGGTGAAGGTCTTGTAGCGGCTATGCCATTTATCTTGATCTTTGTATTATTGTTATTAACTTCTAAATTGTTCCCTGCAATCAATGGTCCACTTGCGTCCATTAAAACATCTGTACCGATTTATCAAGGTCCTGGTGCAAAACCTTACACATTCGTATGGATTGCAACTCCTGGTATCATGATTTTCATTGCTGGTATTGTTGGTGGTTTCATCCAAAAAGCAAAAGCTGGCGAAATCTTCGGTACATTGGGTAGCACCGTTAAAAACTTGAAGTTCACATACCTTACAATCATCACAGTTGTTATGACAGCTAAATTGATGACATACTCTGGTATGACTGCAGACATTGCGAAAGCAATGGTTGCTGGTACAGGTTCCTTGTACCCACTATTCGCTCCTATCGTAGGTGCGTTGGGTGCCTTCTTAACTGGTTCCGGTACAAACTCCAACGTATTGTTTGGTCCACTTCAAATCGCAGCAGCTCAAGGCTTAGATCCTACAAACTGGGAAGACCTTGGCTTCTGGTTAGCAGCTGTTAACTCCGGTGCAGCTGGTATCGGTAAAATGTTGTCTCCACAATCCATCGCGATTTCCATTGGTGCCGTGGGTCCTGCTTTGAAAGCATACCTCGAAAACCACAAAGAAGTTAGTGCTGATGAAGCTCATAAATTAGAGCATGAAATCGAAGCAAGCGTTATTATGAACACTGCATTCAAATACTTCATCGTATTCATCGTAATGCATGGTTGCATCTCCTTCTTCGGTCAACATTTCATTCATGAAATTCACCACTTCTTCTTCTAAGATTTGGTAACAAAAAAAGAACAGCTCCGAAATGAGCTGTTCTTTTTTAATATTCACTTTTAAAATCTTAGTAGTGTTTACGTTCTACTTCCCATTTAGTGAAAGTACCAGTATCTGCATCGATTTCGAAGTCATATTCATAACCATTATAATGAATTTCGCCTTCATACTCTAACCGACCATGATCATAGTCACGATTAAACTCAGTTACATTTGCAATAGTTGCGCCTGGAACACGAGCCAATGCACTTTGTACTGCTTCATCAGAGCTAATAGCCCCTACAGATGTGAATGTTGCTGTACCAACAACAGCTACTGCTACCAATACTAAAGTTTTTACAAATTTGTTCATACTAAACTCCTATATACGATAAAAGATAAACGATACATTACATTGATATTTTTAGATTTAATCTATGTCTTTATTTTAATCTATAAAATCAGATGTATCAAACCCAAAGTTTTGATATCACATTCTATAGAGATTTGCCTAATTCTATGCAACTACGTTTTCATACACAAAAAAGTTTAATATATAATTTTATAATTCTTGTAAATCACTTTATTAGGTTATACTCTAATTATTAGAAAAAACTTTTACAAAAAAATCTATAGAATTTATATATCAATCGTGTTACAATACTTCTTGTTAAATAGAAAAAATTAAATGCAGTCTGCGAAGTGCGATTCGCAGACTTTTTTATTCCCTATTTTAAGTACAGGAGGTTTCTATGACACAAGAAAGTTCTACCAAGGTTTCCTTTATCATGGTAGTTTTTCTCGGTCTATTGACGGCAATCACACCGCTCGCAACAGACCTTTATTTGCCAGCATTACCAATTATGCCTGGTGAACTCAATACAACAGCATCTAATATTCAAATGACCATAGGTGTTATGACCTTTGGCGTTGCTTTAGGTCAATTATTTGGTGGCCCTATAAGTGACACAATGGGCCGTAAAATGCCACTTGTTGTAGGTAACTTACTATGCGTTATTTCTAGTATTATTTGCGCCTATGCACCTAGCATCGAAATACTATTACTAGGCCGATTTCTACAAGGATTAACCGGATCTGTAGGCGTAGTTATATCTAAAGCTATCGCTCGAGACTTTGCATCCGGTCAAGAACTGACTAAACTATTTGCTTTACTCATGATGGTCAATGGTCTCGCACCTGTAATTGCACCTTTAGTAGGTGGCCAACTACTTCTCTTCACCACATGGCGCGTTATTTTTATCATCTTAGCCGTGTTCTCTGCTATTCTATTGCTAGGTTCTCTTCTTTTCTGTGAAAGCTTACCAAAGGAAAAACGCGTTACTGGCGGCCTTGCTACGGCTACAAAGAACTACTTTACACTGATCAAAGATAAACGTTTCCTAGGACAATCTTTAATTCAATTCTTTGCTTTCGGCGCTTTCTTTTCCTATATCTCAGGTTCATCCTTTGTATACCAAAATATTTTCCAACTTTCAGCTCAGGAATTTAGTTACCTTTTTGGTATCAATAGCTGCGGCATTATCTTGGCCAGTGCCATTAGCGGACGAGTAAGCAATGTCGTAACATCTCGCCAAATACTTACATTCAGTCTATGGCAACTGACTATCGGCTCTTTACTATTCTTAGTAGCCATGATTTTTGAATGGTCTCTCATTCCTGTAACAACAATTTTATTCTTTACTGCATGTACAGTATCCCTATTCGGTTCCGCCTCATTCTCTATGGCTATGACTAAATACGGCAAAATGGCAGGCAGCGCCTCTGCCATACTAGGCTTTGCAAGCATGTTTGCGGCAGGTATTGTATCACCAATCGTTGGGCTTGGTGGAGAACATACGGGCATACCCATGGGGATTACAATGCTAGTATGTGCAGTGCTTTCCTTATTGTGTTTATATGGTTTAGTTGATAAAGAATAGTGCCCGCCGTATTGCAATAGTTAATACAATGTTATAGCCCTTATATTTCTCAGTCGTAATGGGGCCCAATTACAATTGAATAAATTTAAGTATAAAAACAGCACCACCTTTTTCTTGCTCAGTACGTCACTACGTTCCGTAAAATCGCTGCGAAAAAGGTGGTGCTATTTTTATTAACATTTTCTATGAAGGCGTCCCATTACGACTTAAGAGCATCAACCAAAGCAATAAACTATATATATTACACATTAAAATATCGACTTGGCACTATTCTTTCCCTTCCGAAAATATAAAGCACAATAACGGAAAGCACCTACACAACTGATTGTAGGAAAAAGAGATGTACCATAGGCACATCTCCTCCCTCTACCGTCTCCATTAAGTGTATTGCTAATTTTTTATAAATAATGAGATAACAAACTCGATGGAGCTATTAGACCTATAGTAGATTGGATTACTTACATTTTATAATGGGACAGCTTCATAACCGAGTGTATATAGAAAAGAACACAACCCTCCCCCTCCCATTTCCGTTAGGTGTATTGCGAATTTTTTTATAAATAATGAGATAACAAACTCGATGGAGCTATCAGGTATATAGTAGATTGGATTACTTACATTTTATAATGGGACATCTTCATATCAGGTGTATATAGAAAAGAATACAGCCCTCTCTGCAGCGATTTTACGGAACGTAGTGACGTACTGAGCCAAGAGAGGGCTGTATTTTTTCTATACCAATAATATGCAATTGTAATCGGGCCCCATTATAAAAATGTAAGGCACCTTATAACTTATTTACAATAGCTCCATCGAGTTACGCAGCTATTAGTTTAGCAAAAATTCGCAATACACTAACTACTTATTCAAACATTGTCGATAGTAGTAGTTTCAATCTATTTGCTTGGTTTACTGCACTGGAGCCAGGATCGTAGTCGATGGCAGCAATGCGCACGTCTGGGTAGGCAGCAGATAGGGTTTTAACCATACCTTTACCTGTTACATGGTTTGGCAAGCAGCCGAATGGTTGCAAGCATACGATTTGTTTGGCCCCTTTTTCGATGAGGTCAATCATATCACCTGTGAGGAACCAGCCTTCACCACATTGGTTACCAAGACCGATGAATTGTGCTGCTTCTTTTGCTACCTCTGTCATACGTTGTAGTGGGTCAAAGTTTTTAGACGCCGCTACTGCTTTAGCGTATGGCAAGCGGTATAGTTCAAGGGCTTCACGAGCCAGTGTACCAAAGAAGCCAGATAGCCATGTACCATCAAGGTGTTTAGCACGGTATGTACTATCCATTGCGCAGTACAAGAAGAAGTCTAATAGGCCAGATGTAACAACTTCGCCACCTTCTTTTTCAATGAGTTCATTGATATGGTTATTAGCACTCGGATGGAACTTAACGTAAATTTCCCCTACGACGCCAACGCGAGGTTTTTGTATATCTTTATTAACTGGCAAGTTATCAAAGTCATGAATGATTTCTTTGATGTACTTATTGTACTGACGAAGGCTTGCAGATGTAATGTTTTGCTGTAATTTTTTAATCCAGTAATCACATAATGCATCCGTAGAGCCTGGGTTAGTTTCGTATGGACGTGTAGCCAATACACATTGCATGAGGGCATCACCGTAAACAACGGCTTGGATCATACGATGTAAGAAACCTTTTGTCAATTTGAAGCCTGGTTGACGTTCCATGTCGCTCGCATTGAGGGATAGGATTGGTACTTGCTTCATACCGGCATCGATTAAAGCCTTACGCAAGTAACCGATGTAGTTTGTAGCACGACAACCACCACCTGTTTGGGAGATGATAACAGCCGTTTTATTGATATCATATTTACCAGATAATAGAGCAGACATGAGCTGACCTACAACGATAATCGCTGGGTAACATGCATCATTATTGATGTATTTTAAGCCCACTTCAATGTCGTCACGCGTTGGAGCTGGCAACATTTCAAAGTCATAGCCTTCATTTTTGAGGACTGGATCTAAGAGACTAAAATGCAATGGTGACATTTGTGGCACCAAGATTTTATAAGTCTTACGCATTTCCTCAGTGAACACAACGCGATTATAATCGTACGTTGGTAATTGCTCTTCCACCACTTCTGGGGCTTCTGGGTTATGATGACGACGCAAGCTACGTTCCATTACGGATTGCAAGGAACGCAAACGAATCGTTACTGCCCCAAGGTTTGTACCTTCATCAATTTTGAGTAAGGTATGAATTTTATGGTTTGCTGAAAGTATATCTTTTACTTGATCCGCTACGATAGAGTCAAGGCCACAACCGAAGGAGTTAAGTTCAACGATTTGGAAGCCTTCTGTTCTGCTTACGAATTCAGCAGCACGGTATAAACGACTATGGTAGGACCATTGGTCTACAACTCGCAAATGCTTGATATCATTACCGAGAGGTGCTACACCATCTTCAGTAAGAACAGCCATCCCTAGAGATGTAATGAGCTCAGGAATACCGTGATTAATACCGGAGTCTAAATGATATGGACGACCAGCTAAAACGATGGTTGGAATTTGTTCTGCTACGAGGCGAGAAACAGTTTTCTTCGTCGTTTCACGGTAAGAGGCTTTACAATTTTCTTGCTCTTCCCAAGCGAGGTCTACTGCCTTAGCAATATCTTTCTTCTTGAGATCCAAGAAGTCCAATGCTTTCACAAGGGCAGGAACAAGAGATTTTTTATCAGCCAACGGCAAGAATGGCGCGTGGAATGGAGTATCCCCCAGAACCTCCTGCATGTTGTTTTTGATAAGTTCTGGATAGGAAATAACCATTGGACAATGGTAGTTATTGTCGCGGCTAAATTCCTTAGGACCATGTTGCACACAAGGGTACCAAACAAAGTCTACCTGTGCATTCGCAAGGTCACGAATATGACCATGTACGGCTTTTGCTGGGTAGCAAGCTGTATCAGATGGAATCGTATCAATAGCCTTATTGTATTGTTCCTTTGTAGTGTAATCGGAAAGGATTACTTCATAGCCAAGTGTATTAAAGAATGTAAACCAGAATGGGAAATCCTCATACATGTTGAGGACGCGCGGAATACCTACGCGCATTTTACCTTCGAACTCTGGAATATTTTTCTTCAAGTAATAATCAAAGTATCGGCGTAATTTTACATCCACCAAGTTAGGAACTGCTTTGCGTTCCTCTTGAATCATACCGCCCGCACCGCGGTCACAACGATTGCCCGTTACGTAAGTACGACCATCAGAGAAAGCATTGATGGTAAGCATACAGTTATTGGAGCAAAGTCCGCAATTGCGCATTGTCGTAGCAACTTGTAAGGAATTAAGCCCTTCGCTATCTAACAATGTACTATTACCCTTTTGCAACTCTTCAGCTGTTTCAGCAGCAAGAAGAGCCATACCGTATGCGCCCATCAAGCCAGATACGTCAGGACGAATTACTTCTACGCCCATCAATTTTTCGAAGGCGCGCAAAACGGATTCATTGTAGAATGTACCGCCTTGTACAACGATATGATCACCCAATTCTTTAGGATCTTTTACCTTAAGAACCTTGTAAAGGGCATTTTTAATTACAGAATAAGCAAGGCCTGCTGCAATATCTTGTACCGTAGCACCTTCTTTTTGAGCTTGCTTAACCTTAGAGTTCATGAATACGGTACAACGAGAACCCAAGTCGATTGGCAAGGATGCCAATAAACCTTCCTTCGCGAATTGATCGATTGGAATGCGTAGACCGGATGCGAATGTATCGATGAAGGAGCCGCAACCAGAGGAGCATGCTTCGTTCAATACGATATCTTCGATGTAGCCATCGCGAACCTTACAGCATTTCATATCTTGACCGCCGATGTCCAAGATAAAGGATACATCAGGGCAGAAGTAGCGAGCCGCACGATAGTGAGCCATTGTTTCTACTTCACCGATATCGATGCCGAGGGCCCGTTTAAGAAAGGCTTCGCCATAGCCAGTTACGCCAGAGTGCGCAATATACGCACCTTTAGGCAATAATGTGTAAATTTGCTCGATAATTTCACGAGATTTTTCTAATGGTTTACCATGGTTAGGACCATAGTGAGAGAAGATAATTTCCTTATTGCTGTTAATGAGTACTACTTTTAGCGTAGTAGAGCCAGCATCAATACCAAGGTAACAAGGACCTTGAGCATCCTCGATATTTGCCTTTGGCGTTACCGCCTTAGCATGACGAGCTCGGAATTCTTCTAATTCTTGTTCATTTTTAAATAGCGGATCTACACGGTCTGTAGCTTCCATAGGAATACCGATAAGAGCACCGATTTCCTTTGTCAATTGACCAACCGTAATCTCACGGCATTCATCTTTCATCAATGCCGCCCCTAAAGCGATGAATAATTCACCATTCTCAGGGATAATGCGTTGAGACTCTTCCAGCTCTAATGTGTCACAGAAGCATTGGCGTAATTCGGACAAGAATGTCAACGGGCCGCCAAGAAATGCCACATTACCTTCGATTTTGTGGCCGCATGCGAGGCCTGCAATCGTTTGGTTTACGATAGCTTGGAATACGGATTTAGCAATATTTTCATGAGATGCACCTTGATTTAACAAGGCTTGAACGTCGGTTTTTGCAAACACGCCACAACGTGCTGCAATCGGATAAATTGTATCAGAATTCATAGCCAATTGGTTGAGACCAGATGCATCAGTTTGCAACAAGGTCGCCATTTGGTCGATGAAAGCGCCTGTACCACCAGCACACGAACCATTCATACGGTGTTCTGCAGTTTGACCTAAGTAAGTAACCTTCGCATCCTCACCACCTAGTTCGATGATAACATCTGTTTCTGGATAGAGCGCTTTTACAGCTCGCGTTTCAGCGATAACCTCTTGTACGAATGGAATGCGCACTTTGTCGGCCATCGCCATACCACCAGAACCAGTGATACATACATGAACTAGATCATCTTCATGGCCCGCTTGAGCCTCTTGGAGCAAGGTATATACTGTGTCCAAAATGTTCGCATAATGGCGTACGTATTTCTTATACAAATAATTATCGTGTTCGTCTAATAGTACAACTTTAACCGTTGTAGACCCCACGTCAATACCCATGCGTAGCATGTGCTGCATAAATACCTCTCTTTTTAACAACCGTATGACCACCTAGGCGATCATACTCGTTTTTGTGAAAGTAGCACATCATAAAATACCAAATACGATGTACTAAACATCTAACTTGTAAAACTCAAAATTAGATGAGGATATTATACTTTCACGAAAATATCTAAATTTTTAAATATCCTACTTATATTATACAACAAAAGCAGTTAAAATCTAAGCTTTCCATATTCCAAAGAGTTATAGAGAATATACCTAAATTTGAATTGCAACGTCATATTTCCTATAGGATATAAAAAGTATTATAACACTTTACTATGAAAAAAGATGTATCTAGCAGTACTTAAATAAACTGATAACAGTCATATAAAAATAAGAAAAGAGCCTTCAATAAAATCATTAAAGACTCTTTTCAAAATATTATGTTACTATCGGTGTTATATGGATTTACAGCACCTTTTTATACAAGCTAACCAGATCATCATGGTTGGCTGGATATGGATTAAATCTGTAACACATATCCTCTAGTGCTCTATCTGCCATGAGATTAAGTTTCGCTTCAGATGTAGCTTTGTCTACGCCAAACTCAGTAAGTGTCATCGGGCACTCTAAGGTGCGTTGTAATTTTACAATCGCCTCTAACAGAGCTCCTAGCTTATCTCCATCGGATGCTTTATGCGATGCAAAGCCCAATTTAGCAGATAGATGAGCATATTTCTTAGCTACTTCTTGATTGCGAGAGCAATTAAATCCAATTACATACGGCAAGAGCATACTATTAGCTAGACCATGAGGCACATGGAATTGTCCTCCCAACTGATGAGCCATAGCATGAACGATACCTAAGCCAGCCTTGTTAAAGGAAAGACCTGCAAGGCATGATGCTTCGTGCATAGACATGCGGTCTTGCTCTGTTGCTGTTGGCTTATGACATCTTGGTAAGTATTCAAAGACAAGCTCAATCGCCTGTTGTGCCAATGCATCGGTAAAATTATTAGCAGCAGTCGCTACATAGGCTTCTAGAGCATGAACGAGTACATCCATACCACTAAAAGCAGTAACACTTGGTGGAGATGTTTTTACAAATAACGGTGTTAATAAAGCCTCATCTGGTAATACCGCATCATCCACAAGAGGATACTTAATTTGTGTTTCGCTGTCTGTAAGAACAGCAAAGGATGTCACTTCAGAGCCGGTTCCACTTGTAGTAGGAACGGCGATGAAGGATTTGATATCCATATGCTTTAGCTTACGACCAAAATAAGCTATACCTTTGCTCATATCGATGCAGGATCCCCCACCAATGGCAATGATAACGGTCGGTTTGATACCTTCCATAAATTCAATGCCCTTTACTACATGCGTTATGGGCGGATCAGGCACCACATCAGTGTAGATAGTTACTTTATTTTTACTATCCATTAAGCCCATCACATACGTAAGGCTTGGAGAATCTTTTAAAAATGGATCACATATGATGAGGATGGATTCATTATTAAATTCTGTAAGACGATTCAACGAATCTGGCCCTGCATAAATTTGGGTTGGAAAAGTCCATTGATTCATATGCTCACCACCTATCGAATATTGAATCCTGTTGTTAAGCAACATCTACGACGGCGTGCAAAGCAGCGCGCTGATGTAGTAGATTCCCCAGTAGGTGTAGCAATTGTAAAGGTTGTCGTACCTTCACCACTAAAACCAAGTCCAGCATAGGATGGACCATTCTTAACAAAAATAGATGTTTTCATCTTACGAGCCATCCGATTGAGGCGTTCCATATTCAAAGAATGCATGGTTGCCGTATGATGTAAGCCCGCTTCTAACATCAAGCATACATCGAGACCTTCATCAAAGCTATCTACCGTCACAACCGGTAGAATAGGCATTAACATTTCGATCACTGCAAATGGATGGTCTTTTGGAGCTCGCAAGATAATCAAGCGTGGATCACCATTATACGGAATATGAGCCGCATCAAGGATAACACTCGCATTTTTACCTACAAACTGTTTATTTGGCGTCCCATTTGGCAAGACTGTTAAGTCTACCAAGCGTTGAATATCTTGTTGATTATCAATGAGGACACATCCTGCTTTCACCATTTCTTGAACTAACTGTGGCTCAATTTGGCGCATAGCAACAACGCTCTTTTCGGCAATACAAAGGATGTTATTATCAAGGCTAGCACCGAGAACGATATCTTGGGCTGCTTTCTTAATGTCTGCCGTTTCATCTACAAAGGCTGGTGGATTACCAGCACCAGCACCGATAACCTTTTTACCACTTTGAAGTGCTTGTTTTACAACCCCAGGACCACCAGTAACAACTAATAAGCTCACATCTGGGTGTAGCATCATCTCTTGAGCAGACTCAATAGATGGCTCACGTAGTGTAACAATAAGGTTTTCAATACCAATCGATTTGACAATCACTTGGTTGAGTTCACTAACAAGCTCTCGACTCAGATGCTTGGCGCCTGGATGAACACTAAAGAATACGGCATTTCCTGCTGCTAGCATACCGATTGTATTACATATTAACGTTTCTGCTGGATTTGTACTCGGTGTAATAGCACCGATGACACCATAAGCAGACAATTCATATAATGTCATGCCGTTGTCACCAGTTTCACACTCCGTAACGAGATCTTCTACACCCGGTGTTTTATCGAGTGTAAGATTTAATTTCAATACTTTATCTGCAACACGGCCCATTCCTGTTTCTTCCACAGTTTTTTGAGCCAATTCTTGTACTCGTGGGCGCATAGCAGCACGAATATCTGCTATTACCTTTTCACGAGTTGCCAAGGTGCAATCTTCAAAGCGCGCTTGCGCTTCTTTTGCTGCTCGAATAGCCTCATCCACCGTGTCAAACACACCCGGTGCTACTTGACCTCTAGATACTTGTTTAACTGGTTGTGATGAGGCTGCTTCTTGCTTTTGCCCCTGTAATACATCTATAACCATGGAGCGGATCATTTCTTTCAACTGTGTATTGTTTTCCATCATGAACCTCCATATAGGTTGCATTGCTGATGCAATGACCATGTCAACTAACGGTGTACACAATCAAGGATACATTCATGATGTGACACAATAACTAGGTTTAACTCTGGCACCAGCTATTTCCTATACAATTATTTTTCAAAACTATCAATAATACCCACAATAGCGCAATCTACTGCGGTGCCTTTATCATCTTCGAAAATATGCCGTGCCGATGAGCCTCGAGTTAGAAGCACATATTCACCTTCACCAGCACATACTGTATCGACGGCGATTTCTATGCGCCCCGTCAACTCTTGTTCTCCATCGAGAATGTCCACCATCATCAGTTTCATTCCCTTTAGAGATTCATGCTTTTGAGTAGATACGATACTACCCACTACTTTACCGACTTGCATACTTCTCGTTCCCTTCAATTATTGTGATACCTAAGCGCTCTATCTCTTCGCGAGCGGCCATGGTAAACCGTTGTCCCCTATATATGACGATAATAGACTGACTTTCACAAGATCTAACAAAAGAGGCTGTTATCCATCCTTGTGAGGAAGCATATACAGGATGTCCAAATTTATCTAGAAATTTGATGGGCCAGTCTAGAATGACTGATGGATTCATCAACGAGGTCACCGGAACTGCTAGTCGTATTGTTACCTCGCAGTCATAGGCCAATGCACGGTGCAAACAGGCTATCCAAGGCACCAATGTATCGCTCATTAACTCTCGTATATGACCATAATCTATACCAGCAAAAGAAATGAGTTGGTTCTGCAACAATATATGTTCATCATAACTAGTGTTCTCCGTGACCATAAAGGTTGCAGTGGATGTCATGCGCTTTTCTAGGCGTTCTAGCACCAGTTTAACTAATGCATCCATATTAATGCTCACTTCCCATGGCAATCCCTAAGGGCGTTACAAATTCTGGATATAGTGGCTTATCTACAGGTAATCCTATATATTGGCTGAAAGTTTTTGTAAACTCCTCAAAATTAGAAGCACCACCTACGACAACAATAGGAGTCCCTTTTTCATAGCCACCCTCTTGCAACGCGCGCTTAGAAATAGCTGCCATTTTTTCAACTACGGGCCGTATCGTTGCATATACATCGCGTTTGTTTGCTTCATTCCGTTTATAAGCCTCTGCCTCAGGAATAGAGATACCATAAGCCCCGCTAATAACGAGGTTCATATGGGTGCCCCCTGTCGGCTCATCTACGGTATATACAACGCGGCCATCCTTCAAAATGCTTATGCCTGTAGTACCACCACCGACGTCGATAACAACGCCATCGGTAATGCCTAGCACATTAGCAGCAGCGGTAGGTTCGTCTAAAATACAAGTTACTTCAAAACCGGCGCTTTCTAGAACGTGACCTACTACATCTTTATTCTTGCCTATCGTCCCAGGTGGTACAGCTGCCGCGGCATATACAAGTTCTGTGCCTAAGGCTGCTTCTGCCTTAGCTTTTAAAGCACGCGTTATTGTAACAGCGCCTACATAGTCAACTACAAGACCGTCTCGAATGGACTCATTGTATTCAAAGGCGCCATATATGGGTTTGCCTTTATCATTTACTACGGATAGGACAATAGATGATGTGCCAAGGTCAATGCCTACACGCAAATTCTTTTGATTATGAGAGCTCACTTGTTTAGACTCTACAAGATCAGAGAACTCTTGCAAGGTATTATTTGCCTTTTTCAAACCTTTCATCATATCACCTACTTTACTGTACAATTCTCGCCATCACTGTACCTTGTACATTGGCAGCATTTGCCTCATCTGTATCAATGTGTAGTTCTAGGACAAAACCAGGTACGGCCCGAACGATGACATCACCAAACACAGTGGTGCGTTCTGGCGTTTGAAGTTCAACATTAACGCTATCGCCATCGTTTACATTAAGCCGTTTTGCATCATCAGGCGACATATGAATATGTCGTTTTGCAGCGATACAAATAGGTTTCGTGATCTCTCCGTTTTCAGTACATAGAGTAATTTCTACGGCTGATTCTAAATGACCAGATAGCACAATAGGAGGTTTTATACCCAATACACGAGCATCGGTCAGAGATACCTCCACTTGTGACTGTTTTCTAAGGGGCCCCAAAACGCGCACATTTTGAATTACCCCTTTTGGTCCCACTAAGGTAACAGTTTGTTCTGAAGCAAACTCTCCTGTTTGCTTTAAGTCACTTTTCTTAGTAATAGCCTGATTCGGAAATAATACATCCCAGTCCGCCTGACATAGATGGACATGTCTATTGCTAACACCTACGGGAATGGACGATTCGAACATGGCTTCGATCACTTCTCGTACAATAGCACGAATCTGTTCCCGATCCATAAGCTATTATCCTTTCTTAGGTAAGATTAATTCTACGTCGCTATGAGGGCGTGGAATTACATGAGTAGATACTACTTCGCCTACTTTTTGTGCTGCTGCACAGCCTGCATCAACCGCTGCTTTTACAGCGCCAACATCACCGCGAACCATTACAGTTACAAGACCGGAACCAATTTTTTCAGTACCTTCTAATGTAACGTTAGCTGCTTTTACCATTGCGTCAGCCGCTTCAATTGCGCCTACTAAACCTTTTGTTTCTACCATGCCTAATGCGTTATTCATGATAATCTCCTTTATTGCCTCTTACCTTTATATTATTTCTTTTTAGTGCTTTTTTTCGGTGTAGCTTTTTTCGTTACTGCCTTCTTGGAATCCTTCGGATCAACAATGGTAGAAACGATTTCATTCAACACCTTTACAGCTTTTTCATCGAGAGAAGACTTCTTTTCTTCATTCTCGGCTTTACCATTTTCCTTAGAACCATGTTTAACATCGTCGTTACCGTCTTTGTTAGGTTCTTCTTTAACTACTTCTTTTACTGACTCTATTTCAACAGATAGCTTAGCTGGCTGTTCTTTAAAGTCATCATTGAAAGCTTCTACAAGGCCTTCTGCTGGGCGAGGAATTACCTTATGCGCTACATATAGATTCATTCCCGTAGTGATAGCAACGCCTGTTTGAACGGCTGCATCTACAGCGGCTACATCGCCTGCTACTTTAACAGTCATCCACCCAGAGCCTTTAGCCTTTTCAATGCCTACTAGCCTTACATTGGCAGCCTTAACCATTGCATCTGATGCGGTAATAGCCCCCAATAACCCAGCCACCTCAAGCAATCCTAGCGACTCTTTCACCATGCCACCTCCCGTCTAATACTTGGATGATTCGCTCTCTGGATTCATGCATTCCTATAATGCTAGCTACGTTGCATATCTACTAACATTTGACGAATCAAATCTTTTAACTCTGGCTCTTGAGGCTCTGATTTTAGATCTGCTTTTGGTTCTTCTTTTGGTTGAACTTGAGCAGGTTCCTCTTTGAGCATTCCTACTTCATCCATTATGTCCATAATGATAGCCCGTAACATTTGTTCATTTAGTTCTGCCATTATGAATCCTCCTATTCACATTGTGAAAGTATCATCTATTGCGACGTGATAATGATATGTAATGAATGTATGACTCTTTGAACTAACATTCATTAAATAATGTAAGCATTACCTTTATTCTTAGGTCTTTCTCCCATAGTTTCTAGTAATGCTAAACCCACATCACGTGCTACTTTTACAGCTTGTTTAACAGCGCCAGAATCACCACTGATTTGTAAAATAACTTCGTTACTCATAGCTGAACTCGATGGAGAACGATAGCCTACCACATCTACATTAGCTGATTTAACAGCTGCATCGGCCATAACTACACCGATAGCGGCTGGAGCACCAACGATTAAGCCAAAAGCTTTACCTTCTGGAGTCCCGATGGCAGTTACTAAGGCATCGCCTGCACGAGCTGTATATTGAACTTCCACATGACCTGCTTCATTCATATATACTTCCCCGAAAGTACGTTCTAATTCACGTAATGCTACCTCTACAGAACGTCTTACATCGGATACGTCATCGCCACCGAATATAATGAGGGAACCAGAACCGGCGCCACCTTTCATATCTCTGGCGAATTCAATGCTAACAATCTCTGTATTCGTTGCTTTTACAGCTTCATCAGCGGCCATGATTTGCGGCCCTGCACCTGTACGTGAGCCTAAGATACCGATAGATCGATATGACTTAGTGACCTTCATAGCTTCCAATACTTGACTGTCTACATTGGCAATAACGAGACCTACTGTATCACCTGTAGTAGTGCTACCTACGTGTTCAGTAATTACAGATGTTTGTAGTTGAGCTGCATTAGAGGTACGTACAGCTGACGAGCTACTACTAGAAGATACCTTACTTGCAGCACCAGCAGTTATATTTCCTAAATTAGCGCCGTCAATACGCATCAATACGCGTTTTAAAATCTCATCTACCATACTTTTAGTATCGGTCATAGTTATTCACCCTTTGTTGGTAAAATACCTTCCACATCTCTATGTGGTCTTGGAATTACATGAGTAGAGATAACAACACCTACGCGTTCTGCAGCGGCTGCACCTGCATCTACGGCAGCTTTTACAGCACCTACATCACCGCGAACCATAACAGTAACGAGACCAGAGCCAATTTTTTCATTGCCCACTAGTTCCACATTAGCTGCTTTAAGCATTGCATCAGCTGCTTCAATAGCGCCTACTAGGCCCTTAGTTTCCACCATACCTAATGCTTCTTGTGTCATCTGTTTTCTCTCCTTTTACAAAACATAGTACAAAGATTACAAATTTATTTTTCTAATAATTCAACCATAGTCCCTATATTCATAAAGGCAAAATGTGCAGTTTTAAGTAGTTGTACCATCAGTACAGCTCCTGTACCTTCACCCAATGCCATTTGACCATGGATGGGAACCTCATCAAGACGTATATTTGCATACGCTAATGCTGCGGCCATTCCTACTTCACGAGAATAATGAGAAGGAATGCCATACAATGGCGCATCACCATTCATTTGAGTGGCACAAGCCATCGCTACCGCTGTAATATACCCATCAATAACGAATGGGATATGTAAATCTGTACAAGCTACCATCGCACCTGTAATTGCGGCTATATCAAAGCCACCAACGCGACTAATAACATCCTTTGGTGTATTGAGATGCCCTTTATGATGAGCGAGTGCAGTCCGTACAAACTCACGTTTTTGATTCATATACGCTTCGTCATCGGGACCAGATCCAGGTCCTACAGTTATGCGTGGGTCTAATTTTGTGAGCCCGCTTAACACGGCTGCTGATGTGGTAGTATTACCAACGCCCATTTCACCGAAGGAAAATAGATTAATTCCTGATTCCGCATAATACACAACGCGGTTGTAACCAGCTTGGTATGCTAAATCAAATTCTTCGCCGCTCATAGCGGCACCATGTAAAATATTTTTCGTACCTTGACTAACTTTTCGGTCTATACCGATGCCTTTAGGACACGCAATACCAACGTCTACCACTTCGTAAGGAATATGGTTAAAGATACAGTAATTGGCAACTGCACTTTTACCATCAATCATATTTTGAGATTGTTTACGAGTGATTTCATAGTTATAACCGATTAGTCCGTCTACGGAAATTCCATTATCTGCAGAAAAGATAATATGTTGTACATGAATCTCAGGCCGAATTTCTTGCCAAGCGAGACACATTTTTTTGAAATATCGCTCCCATAGACCTAAGCTTTTTGGAATGATCGCCTTATTTAAAATAAATTGGTTGAGTTGTTCTTCAAAACCTCTGTCCATGGAAAAACCTTCTTTCAACTAACTATATATGTAGTCACATAAACGGTCCAACGATGCTTGATCGTGAACGGATATTTCAAAAATCTTATTCGCTCCCGCTAGCTTGAGATTTCGGCGAGGCGCCTCCACATCTTTTCCCGTATCAACCTTTGATACAACACCGATAACCTCACGATTTAAAGAGTTTCCAAAGCTTGGTGGGAATATAGTTGTTTCATCGCCAGCAGGAATCATGAAAATCACTATATCCGCATCATAGGCGTGCAAGATAATTCCTCGATAGTAATTAGGATTTTCCATATATTCCCCTGGGGTATCAATAAAATTCCCTACTCGAGTTATGGCTTGTGTCTTGTGATACGTTGCAGAGCCATGAGTAATCGTATCTGCCAATGTGGTCTTACCACATCCGCTGCGCCCTACGAGAAGGATGCGTTTTTCTTTCTGTTCGGTACTCATAATTACCCTTTCATTAGGATCTTGTTAAATCCGTTGGGAAGAATCCTAATATGCGTTGCAATCCTTCAATAACACTTTGCAATGCTGATTCAACAGCAGATACATCACCTGTTATGAGAAGTGCCCCCGAAAATCTGTCGATGAAACCAATTTCTATATCACCAGACTTGCTTGCAATATCGGCTGCAATAATGGTCCCTTCGCCAGGTGTTATGGTAAGAATCCCAATGGCATTACGCCCTTTTTCTTCAAGCCCCATTTTTCTAAATAAATCAGGCTTAGGATTGGCAATAACATGGGCTATCGTAACCTGCTTTCCGGGTACAAATTCTTGAATGATGCGCTGTTTAGCATCAATTACCTCTTGAAAGGCCATATAATCTCCTCCTAATACAAAATGTATAGTTTATATAGTGACACGGACCATCCATAGGAGTCTCTCAATATAGATTCCCTTAAGGTGCCACCAATTTGAAGAATACTACTGCTAATCCTGCCCCAATCAATGGTCCCACAAATGGAACCCAAGCATATTGCCAGTTAGCCGTTCCCTTGTTAGGAATTGGCAAAATAGTATATGCCAAGCGAGGACCGAAGTCACGAGCTGGGTTTAACGCATACCCTGTAGTTGCACCAAAGGACATACCAATAGATGCTATGAGGATGCCTATAACCACTGGAGCTAAGCCATCTACCATCTTGCCTAAACAAAGGATGGCTAGAATGAGCATAAACGTAGCAATAATTTCAGAAATCAAATTGCAAGGTTTATGATCAATAGCTGGACCAGTTGCAAAAATACCTACGCAGTTACCTTCATCAGGACCTGTTTCCTTGAAGTGCGGATAATAGAATACAGCTGCAATAGTAGCACCTACAAAAGCGCCTGCAATTTGAGCGATAGACATTGGAATCACTTGTTCCCATGGGAAGATACCTGCTACAGCGAGAGCAAAGGTAACGGCAGGGTTCAAATGACCAGGTCCACCTAGTGTAATACCTATATACACACCAAAGGTTACAGCAAAGGCCCATCCAAAAATAATGTGTAACCAGTTAGTACCAAAAATACCAACGATGGTTTTCTTTAATAAAATCGATGCATTTGTACTGTTACCAAATGCGAGTAAAACGGCAGTACCAACAAACTCACTGATATACATTTGTGTTACGTCCATTGTTTTCACCTCATTGATTTAACAAAGATTGTAATGCATGAGATGCAATGTCCATATCTTCCGCCACAGTGCCACCGCTAATGCCGAAACCACCGACAATTTCACCGTCGATGATAATCGGATAACCTCCACCAAAGGTACAGATTTTACGATTTACCATGGATTCAATGTTGAATAGATCGCCATCAGGCTGTGCACTTTGATGTACTTCGTGAGTTGCCGCTTTTAGAGCCACTGCTGTATACGCCTTTGCCTGTGCGATATCGTTGCTGATGAGCAATGCATCTGACATACGATGGAAATACATTAATACACCTTTTGCATCCACAATGGATACAACGATAGGTACACCTATGGACTGAGCATAGTCCATGGCTGCTTGTGAAAGTTTTGTCATAATTTCTTCTAGCTTTGTTCTAGTTGCCATATAACTAACTCCATTTTCAGTATTATGCCCCATATGCCATAAGCTCCGTTTCGTTTCCGCCAGTACTTCAGCATGACTGTTCTTAACACGTTCTGCTACGCGCTCTACAATTGTTTCTACAAATTGCACATAGTCTTCCATGCGAGCCATGATATAAAGAGCATCAGATAATCGATTTATAAATTTTCGAACCTCATCGCGAATTGGTTCTACTTCACCTAAACTAATGAGTAATCGTTCCCCTCGACGACAGATAGTACGCGCCACATGAAGCTCTGCAGCAGATAAATAATTACCGCTTAATATAAAGCTATGTTGTTGTGGTAATCGCTTCGTATAGTCATCGATCATACGTTCCAAGTCGCTAATATCTTGTTGTGAAATCAAGTTGCTACTTTCACTAAGATGTTCTACATGAGGCGTTGCTACCTCCGCACATAAGCGGAATAGCTGATGTTGTAATGTGTGAAGCACATGTTTATTCTCCTGTGAGACGACTAATTTCTCACACACACTAACCTGTGCATTTAATTCATCAAAGGTTCCATATGTGTCCACACGAAGTGAATTCTTAGGTACTCTAGTGCCATCAAAGAGAGCCGTTGTACCTGCATCACCGGTTTTCGTATAAATAGCCATATGCACCACCTCTCAAGTTGTTGTATTTAAAAGGCCACTTCCAATCGTTCATCAGAAACGAAAGGATTTCCTTTTACAAGGCGAGCTGCATTGACACCTAAGGTGCGTAAGCTATCTGGATATTGACTGTAACCACTTAGTCGGTAGATAAATTGATGAGCTGGTATGTTTTTATAGGTCAATACAATAGCCTGTTCATCAACGCCTATACCTACAGATAAAGCGGAATTACGAGATGCTAGATCAGCCAATGCCATATGCGTACCACTGTGGGACTCAATGACAACTGGTAGCCCTTCCTCTTCAATACCATGTAGAACGGGTTTTAGTACATCCTCACTAATATGCTGTGTAGCATACAGCAATATGGTTGGCTTGCTGATGATACTTTGGTCCATCATAGGCCTCCCTTCTGTGCATAGGATAATACCAAGCCTGTTGCTACCGCATTACGTGCACCTTCAACGCCTCTAATATTACCTCGACCGGCTACTAATGCATATTGTGAAAGTGCATCGGTGACGAGTTGAGGAATCTCAAAGTCTAATGCAGAACCACCTACGATAACTACGAATGGTATATCTCGCACATTATGAGTAGGACTAACAGATGCTAAAGCACGGAGAGAGTTTGTTACAAACACCCGTTTCTTTGCTGTTTGACGAACACGTTTAATCGTTTCTAGTGGAATATCTCGCTCTACAGGAACGAGCCCATCAGGCGTAACGATAACAACGCGTCCAAACAATGCTGCCGGAAGTGGTTCATTAAAGAACTGCACCGTTCCGTCTTCGTGACGAATGTGATATACACTGAGTACTTGAGCCAATGGATCTCGCTTAATGGCCTCTGCAATATGCATATCCTCTAACCCAAGTTCGGAGTTGATGAGCATTGTTACCATGTTTCCCGCCCCAGCTAGATGAATAGCCTTAATTTTTCCTTCTTGATTGATGATAGATGCATCAGTAGAGCCCGCACCTAAGTCGAGTATAGCCATTGGTTTTGTAGTCCCTGGCGTTGTCAACGCGCCTAAGATAGCTGATTCAGCCTCTTCACCGCCGATTTCAACAGGAACACCCAATTCCTTTTCTACCTGCTTTGCAATGATTTCCATTTGTAGATGATCTGACTTAACCATAGAGGCAATGCCTACAGCCTGTTCCATAGAGAACTCACCTGCAAGGCCACCTTTCACATTAATAGGAACAGCCACATCTACAGCTAGTAAATCTTGAATATATACGTCTTGCGGTGATTTATTCGTCAATTGCGCCATTGTGAGGCGAACCTTTTCAAGCATGCCACCAACATTCGTACCTGCTTCCCCGCTGATATCCTCGATAGGATGAACGGATTCAAGGGTTTCCATGATTCGCTCCGCCCCTGCTGATACGTCAACAGATACAGTTCTACCGTTACCCATTACTATAATGGAACCAGCTGGTATCACCCGTTCTTTAACATCCCCTGCAGGTGTTTTGATAACTACAGCAGAACGGTTCCCGATGAGGGCTCTCGCAATAGGTACAATGTTCTTTGTTTCCTCTGGTGAAAGCTCAAATACAGTGGCAATACCATAAGGATTAGATAATTGTGATACTACTTGCCCAGGCTCTACAACCTCTACGGCGGAAAGCATCCCCATTGGGATTTTGTCGATATACGCAACCTCGTCTACGATAGGAATTTTATGATCTAATCGATTATTGACGAGTACACCATCATCGGCTTGAAGGATAGCAGCTCGAATATCATAGCCTCTTTTACAGTACGCATTGATAAGCTGTGCTACCAATTCAAAGTCGATAATCTTTGGAGCTACCACAATGTATGGTTGACCTTGCGGCTTATCGATTAATTGCTCAATAGGAACGGTATACCCTACACCAAGGCCTAACCCGCCCGGTGTTTTAGGGTTGTGCCCTATCATGGTAGATTCCGTAATGATGGTTTCCGTAATGGTCTCCATAGCTACATCACCGATAACTGGTGTAGCCTCATTAATACGAACTAAGTCAATATCTCGTAGTGTAAGATTAGCAGACCTGATTAGCGACTTGAGGGCATCCATGAGGCCTACGATATTTTCGCGAGTCCCTTTAATGCCTGTAGTACTAGCGATAGCAGAGGATAGGAACTTTACCTCACCATTGCTATGCACTTCAGCCAAGGCCGCTTCTGTTGTCGAGTTTCCAATATCGATGCCAACAATTCGTTTCATAATGACATCTCCTATAGGTTAATTATCACCTTTCAGTTTTTTACGACGTTCGTAGTTTTCTGCTGCTTCTCGTACAAAGTTTGCACAAATAGGAGCACCTAAGCCATCAAGCTCGCTAGCAATATCCAACAGTTCTTGTTTAGAAGAACGATATGGGCGAAGCGCATTGTACATTTCAAGTAAGCGTTTATCGCTAACTTTTGTCATTTCTGCAGCACGAGAGAAATTAAGTTCAATTTGATCGCGACCACCAGCCTTAGCGATTTGACCTTGGGCTTTCAAAATAGATGGAGAAATTTTCAAATCATCCATTGTAATGTGACCTGCCATAACATTTTCCATCGTAATATGGCTCAAGTCACGGCCTTGACCAAGATCAATCCATTCTGGATGTTTTTTAGCAATCGGATAATCTTCGATTGTAACTACTCTATCTACTGTGTTAGTTGTAGATGGTGTATGAGGCGTTGAATACTGTGTTGTACTGCCTTTCGCCCCTTCTATTTCAGATACGATCTGCCTAATTAAGGCTTCTAATTCGTTAGCCATAGTAAACCTCCTTATACAGTGACACGAACTTCATCAGCTGGCTTACCTTTTACTACATGCTTAGTTTCCTTGATGTGAAGTAACGCGGACAATGCTTGGTATTTTGGACGAGCCATTTGATCGTTCAATGTTGGTACTGGTGTTGGGGATTCGCCCTTAGCGTATTTAGCAGCATTTTTACCGATAGCGCGGTATGTTTCAGCTGTTAATAGCGGTGCTTGAGGGAATAATTCCAAATTTGAAAGTGGTTGTAAGTCTCGTTGGTGAATCAAGGTTGTACCTTTAGATTGAATGCCGATACATACACCGGATCCAGAAATAGAATCACCTTCAACGGCTACAGCCGCTACGTCAGAGGAACGGTATACGCGAATTACACGAGCTTTTAAACCTTCTTCTTCGATACCAGCTACTAATTGGCGAATTACCTCTTGATGCGGTACACCAACGATAGTTTGTCGTTGACTACGGCCAAAGGCAGGGCCAACAGCAATAACCACTTCATCTGCGCTTGTACCAGGTTGTGCAGGGCCACCAGTTTGGAGCCAGCTATCGTCACCAGTTGGATCTTCATGTCTAGGAGCCGCACTTGGTGTTGTGCTTTTACCAGCACTAGCCTTGAATTGTGGTGCTTCATGAACACCACCCATTTCTTGTAAAACGTCTAGGATAATAGAACGTAATACATCTCTGTTAATTTCAGCCATCATGACACCTCCTTATATATCCCGTGGATCAATGGCGTTTGGAATATCTTTAATGCGTTCCCAATCTTCACCTTCCACACGATAACCTGTGCCAACACCTTGATAGTCATTTCTATTGTTAATCGCGGAGATAACATTGAAATCACGGTCAAAGATGGCCGATGTTTGTAAGTAATCGCCGGAGATTTTTTGTTTTAATAGATTCAAAATACTTTGTGCTACATCAGGATGACCTTCTTTAGCTAAGCCTTTTACAAAGTCAATACCTGTAACACCGCGATTCAACAAATCTTGAGCCGCTTTAATATCTGCAACCTTGTCACGAGGAGGCATATCTTTAGAGCCATTTGCATAGGTAGCAGCCTCTACCTCTTGATCTGTAATTGGAGGCAAGCCCAATGCTTTGAACAAGGCTTGAAGTGCACGAGCCGCTTTATTACGAACCGCTACTACTTCTTCTTCACGAGCAGGAATAAGACCGCCATTTACTTTTAGGTCACGTTGGATAACTGTCCAGTCATCATAGTCTTCTGCATCCCAGTTAGAACCAGCAAACATATTGTCATAGTTTGGTGTAGAGCTATAACCAGAGCAAATGAAGTCAGTACCAGGTGCAAATTGCATCAATGTACGAGCTGTTCTACGCAAATCAGAATGACTGAAAGTTTGGTCATTACTAGATGCACATTCAAGGTCGAGCATAGCTGCTACAAGGTTTTCTGCTAATACAGCGCGGATACCAGAAGGTACAGCGGCTGGAATACCGATACAGCTTACAGAACCATTTTGGATACCTTGTACGCCAGCGCCTTTTGTGATGTATAGGCAACGGATTTCAAGGTATAACATAGATTTACCTTCTGCTTGGCCCATTTGTACTTCAGAACCTGTACCAGAGGTGAAGCGCATTTTAAGACCACGAGATGCATAAGCAGATGCGAGGAATCCTTTAGACCAAGGTGTATCATCACCATCGGTAAATACGTCTTCTGTACCATATACGGAAATTGTTTCTGCATATGCTGTGAAGCCACGCATGCCAAGTTCTAATTCTGTCGCTTCTTCCAAGGAGCATTGTGTCAATACACCTGGTCGACCACATTGAGAGCCTACGAGTAAGCTAATCGCATTAAGTGGTGCGTAACGAGCAACGGCTACTGTTGTTTCTTCTTCTGCAAACCCACGAAGTGCACCTTCCGCAGCATCGGCTGCGATTTGCACTGGATTATCGTTTACGTTCGTTACATGGGCTTGGTTAGCCATTGTACGACGAGCACGCATTTTTTGCATACATTGCATCATTTCAACAACGTTCATAGAAGAAACAACTTCCAACATTTTCGCTGGAGTAATAGATTTACAAATCTTAACGATTTCTTCACGAGGTACTGATGGTGTAAGCATCATATTAGCAATCTCTTTTGAGTCCATTGCCATCGCTTGTTGAGCACCATCGAGAACGATACCGTAGTTTGCAATAAATGTATCGATAAGATCAAAGTCTTCGCGGCGTTTACCATCGAGTTCAACGATGCGACCACCTTCGATTTTAAGGCTAGGCTTTGGATCTTGAGGAGATTCCATGGCTATAAAACCTTCCTCTACCCATTCCTTTACATAACCATCCTGATTGACAGGACGTTGACTTAAAACTTCGAAACGTTTTGATTTCATAGGGCATACCATCCTTTCAGATTAGATATAGGAAGGGGCTCCGTTCACTGGTTCGTCACCCATCGTAGCTAGCAATTTTTTACCTACTTCACGAGCAGAGATAACCGCTTGTCGTACAGCCCCAGAATCGCCAGAAATCTGTAAAATAACTTCGTTAGAATTGCTTGTGCCTGCAGAAGGAGATGCATAACCAATTACATCAACGTTAGCAGATTTAACAGCTACATCGGCCATCACTACACCAATAGCTGCAGGAGCACCTACAATAAGGCCAAATGCTTTACCTTCAGGAGCACCAAATGCTGCATTTACTGCATGACTAGCGCGTGCTGTATATTGCAATTCAAGATGACCAGCATCATTTGCGTAAACATCGCCAAAGGTGCGTTCCACTTCAGCCAATGCCACTTCAATAGCGCGTTTTACATCGGATACATCATCACCACCAAAGATGATAAGAGAACCGTGACCTGCGCCACCTTTAGTATCACGAGGTAATTCAATGCTAACGATTTCAGTATTTGTCGCTTTTACTGCTTCGTCAGCTGCCATAATATGAGGACCTGCACCAGTACGTGCACCTAAAATACCGATAGAACGATATTTTTTCTTCAATTGCATCGCATCTAATACTTGTTGATCTACATTAGCAATTACGAGACCTATAGTATCACCAGTTTTGCTAGTCCCTACAAATTCAGTTAATCCACATGTTGTTACCATAATACCCTCCATACGTGTAATGAAAGTATCTTTGTACAGGAATGTATGTTGCTGTATGTTATGCTATATCTCCTGATATTGTTTTAAGTCGCCTTATATCGCTTTTTATCATTTCATTTATTCTTCATATATATGCAACGATATTCCCTGTACACCATATAATTTTATAGAGCATGCATTGCTATTCAGTCACTGTCCATTGGGCTCAATCCTTTCTAAATATATGTAATATAAGGGTTTTTCTATCTTTATTATAAAAATTCTGTAATACAACTTTTTTTTGTGTATTTGTAAAATGCGATTTTTCTATTACAAAAATGCTACAATCCTGTTATACTTATACATATAAAAGCAAGTAATAACTTATTTTTATATGTATATGAAATTTATGTGGTGTATCACTTTTCTCTTTTCTTAGGTTTAGAGCCTGCCCTTTAGATTGAGAGCAAATAGATCTTATTTTGGCAGTATGCTTACTAGACCTCTTAGCACATTTGTGATTGGAGGTTTCACTATGATTTGTACTCGGGAAGATACTAAACTTATCAACGAAATCATGCGAGATTTCACAAACATAACAAAAATTGCGGCCATTTTCGTCAATAATCGCGGAAAAGTATTATCTCAAGAATACAATTTCTCCCCCTTCTGCAAGGTAGTAAGACGAAACCCAACCTACGCCAAGCGATGCAATCAATGCGACTTATATGGTGGCCTAGATGCTACAAAAGAACTATCCTCCTGTCCGTATCGCTGTCATATGGGGCTCATAGATTTCTCCGTACCCATTATGAAAGATGGTGCCATCTTAGGTTTCATCATGGCAGGACAAACAAAAACAGAGGACACAACTATTAAGCCGATTTTACCTACCCAAACTGATTGGCATTCTGACACCAAGCTTCGCGCCTTATATCGGACCTTGCCTGTTTTGACTGCAGAACAAATTTACAGTGCTACAAAGGTGTTGAGGATCTTGGTAGAACATTACTTCCCATTTAACGATGCCATCGCCGAGGAAATGCCTTATGAACAATTGCCAGACTTTGTAGAGTCGGAACGACCTATTAATCGTCCAGAAATCCGAAAAGCTATGCTATACATAGAAAAAAATTTGAGCAAACGCGTGTCGCTCAGGAGGATTTCGGAGCATATTCATTTAAGCGAGTCTTACTTCTCTAAAATCTTTAAAGATGATACAGGCCTATCGGTAGTGCAGTATATAACACTATTGCGCATACAAGAAGCTAAAAAGCTATTGGTATATTCTCAACTGACGGTTAATCAGATTAGTAAAACATTGGGCTATAACAGAACAAGCTACTTCTGTAAAATATTCAAGCTAGCTACCACCGAAACACCACATTCGTACAGAAAAAAATATGCAAAACCAATTGATGCGTAATATGCTAAATATTAGCAGTTTAACTATGCAATAAAAAATAGAGTGATGAGATCCTAGATATAGGACTTCATCACTCTATTTTTATTTAGAAATACTAAATTTGAGAGGAGGAGTTCAGACAACTATTATAAAAACACCAATGCTACATAATAGACTTATAAATACTAATTATATCTTCTAGTGTTGGATCTTTTGGATTGCCTGGTGTACAAGCATCCGCCATTGCGGACTTAGCTAAAAATTCTAAATCCTCTTCTTTAACACCAACATCCTTAAGATGTTTAGGAATATTAACATCATCAGCTAGTTGTTGAATTGCCACAATAGCAGCATTATCAGCTTCCGCTTTACTCATTTGCTCTAGATTTTGAACACCAAATGCTCTAGCAATTTCCTTATACTTATTACCGGTAGCACTAGCATTATACTTTAATACAGCAGTCAACATCATTGCACAAGCTTTGCCATGTGGAACATCATAAATTGCACTAAGTGGATGAGCCATTGAATGTACAATCCCTAATCCAACATTAGAGAACCCCATACCTGCAATATACTGTGCCAAAGACATTTCTTCTCTAGCATCATAATCACCGTCTACAGATTTACGTAAAGACTTTGCAATTAATTCGATAGCTTTGATGTGTAGCATATCGGTTAATTCCCATGCACCTTTAGTAATATACCCTTCTATTGCATGAACTAAGGCATCCATACCTGTTGATGCACAAAGACCTTTCGGCATAGACGCAGACATATCTGGATCAACAATCGCAACTACAGGAATATCATGTGGGTCAACACAAACAAATTTACGCTTTTTCTCAACATCAGTAATAACGTAGTTAATAGTAACTTCAGCAGCCGTACCCGCTGTAGTACTAACTGCAATAATAGGTAGTGACTTATTTTTAGTTTCAGCTAAACCCTCTAGACTTCTAACATCAGAGAATTCTGGATTAGTCATTATAATACCAATAGCTTTACTAGCATCAATGATACTACCTCCGCCAACAGCTACAATAGCTTGAGCACCAAATCTTTTACATACATCAACACCATTTTTAATATTTTCAATGGTTGGGTTTGGTTTAATATCTGTATATACTTCAAAATTAACGTCCGCATCACGAAGCAAATCTGTAACCTTCGTAGCAACACCAAATTCAAGAAGATCTTTATCAGTCGTAACTAAAATCTTTTGAAAATGTCGTGATTGAAGTTCATTTACAATCTCTTTAATCGCTCCTTTACCAAAATATGAAGTTTCATTGAGAATTATACGTTTACTCATATTATCATCTCCTAGGAATCATTTTCTCCAAAGTCTTTTGGCTACCATATCTAAATCAGATTTTACGGAATCTGTCAGCTTTGAAATAGGAACTCTACAATTTTCTTTAATTGAGCATCCCATCTCACTCAAAGCCCATTTCATAAGTGGGTTAAACGGAGTATACGCTTCATAGAATAAAGCATATGTGTCAATCTTTCGCTGAATTTCTACAATTTGATTAAAATTACCTTCATTCAAAGCAACAACTAAATCATGACACAATTTAGGATATACATTAGATAATGCACCAATGCATCCAGCACCACCGGAGATAACTACAGGAACACAGTTAGTATCATAACCAGTATACACAGCAAAGTTCGGATATAATGGTAAAATTTCATTAATATATTTCTGACTATGACGAGAAACTGGATGTGTATCTTTAATACCAATTAAATTTTTATGTTTTTCTAATAGTCGTAATACGGTATTAACAGATATATCATATCCTGTGCGATCTTGATAATTATAGAGATAAACATTACCAGAAATATGTCCTAAGATATCATCAAAATAGTTGAACACATCCTCTTGGCTACATGCACTATAATATGGTCCTACAATAATAACTGCATCAGCTCCCTGCTCCAGAGCAAAATTAGATAGGTTGATAGTTTCCAATCTATTCATACGCCCTGTACCAGCTATTACAATACCACGATGATTAATATATTGAACTGCATCTGATATTAATTGCTCGGCTTCATTATAATTTAAGGCATAAAATTCGCCTGCACTTCCGCCTACTAAAATTCCATCAATGCCACCTTCAAGCACATGATCATACAGTGAATGCATATCATCATAATTAATAGTGCTATCATCATTAAAAGATGTTAATATTGGACAAAAATATTTGCTCTTCATATACAATACTCCCCTCTATTTATTTAAATCATACACTAAATCCATATCTGCCCACCATTCGCTTTTTAATGCACCATCAATGCGTTTTTGGCATGGGTCAGTTTCTTTCCACCAACGATTTGTTTCTGGATCTTGTGCCATTTTTGCCATATCATACTCAAAATCATCACCACAATATTCCATTACAGAAAATAGTAAGTCATCACGATTCCAAATCTTATATTTAGTAATACCACATTCTCTAATCATTTTATTTACACTCGAGAATGGATTAGCATGCAACTTTTTATAATATTCTGCTTTTTCTGGACGTAGTTTTATAACGGATGCAAAAAGTTGTGGGCGATTAATTTTATATAATTTCTTAGCATTTTTACTAAAGATATCTAAATCATCATTGAAATACTCACGCACACAGTTTAAATGATCTTCAAATGATGAATACAAATTAACTACAGGATAGTTGGATGCATACATTAGTCTTGAATGATCAAAGGTTCCAGAAATAAAGTCTAAAAGATTTTTTACGAATACCTTATTATCAGTCGGGAATCCCGAAACCTTACAGTATACATTAGGTAGTGATGCTAATTTTGTCATTGCCTTTTTATAGCTATCATCTAAAGTACTAACATTACCACAATGATTAATTACTACTTTAGCCTCTGGAACTTGCTTAATCGAGTTATATAAGTCTTCTAATTCATCTACTCGATTACAACTTTCAAATAATAAATCTTGTTTAGCTAGTACTTCCAAACCTTGAATAAAGCTTCGTTCTAAACATCTCCCTCGAGGAGAGCTATCTATATGAAGTGGTTCTCTGACACCAACAATACCGATTGGTAATCGCATATGCTCACATAAATGACGAGCTCTCATTACACGAGCCAGAATATATGGGCTTTTCAATTTAAAGATATAGTCATCTTCTTGAATTGCGTTATCACAATCTACCTCTACGTACACACCACCTTTAAAATTGAAATCATACTGCCCATAAGCCTTTACAATATCATCCATCGAAAAGCTTCGTTTTATAATCCCTGCGCAAGAATTCAGCCAAGGAAGATTTAATATATTTAAATCCCAAATATGAAAATGACTATCTACAATTTCAAGCATCATATGTCTCCTTTAACGTAACTATCCGTCGAATAGGATAAACATTTAATTATCCCTCAAAGTAACTTAGTCTCGTTTCATTACTTTTGGGCAACTCCCAAAAAATCCATACCAAGCAACAAATAAGAAACATGGTATTAATAATAAGAACGATGTTTCAATATTATGATAATCTGCAACTAGGCCCATAAAATATGGCATGATTGCACCACCAACAATAGTCATAATTAGTACACTAGAGGCTGTCTTAACCAATGCATCTGGTATATCTGTAATAGAAAGCGCAAAAATAGTTGGGAAACTAATTGACATAAAGAAGAAAGATGCAATTAGAGTAAATACAGAAACGCTACCAGTCAAGATATTTAGTAATATCATAATGCATACATTAATAAGGGAATAAATACCTAGGACACAGCCTGGTCTAAACTTCTTTAATAAAGGAGTTGTAACAACACGACCAACCATAAATGCAACTAAAGCAATACTAAAGAAGAATGCAGCTTGAGAGTCAGTTACTTCTGACCAATGATCTACACTATAATTAATAAAGAAGGCACCTGCACCGACTTGTGCTGCAACGTACAGAAACTGAGCTAACGCACCCGATCTGAAATGACGGTAACTAAAAAGTTTCGCATAACTCACTTCATTATCTGCTAGTGAATCTGTGGAGCCAGAAACCTCAGAACCTTCTGGTAATTTGTTAAATACAAAAAGTAATAACATAACAATAATAATTGCAGCAATTCCAACATATACCATCTGTACACTACGCATATTATCGGCAACATCACCACCATGAGTGACTGATAAAAATAATGCACCACCAATAATCGGTCCTAAAAATTGACCTACACCATTAAAAATCTGTGCAATATTAATACGGAATGCAGCATCCTTGTCATCACCTAGTTTTGTGATATAAGGATTGGCATTTGTTTCTAAGCTACCTAGTCCACAAGCAAGAATGAAAAACGCACCAAGGAACATATTGAAACTATATGCATTACTAGCAGGAATTATTAATAGTGCCCCAATCGCATAGAGCGCCAGCCCCATAATAATACCGCCTTTAAATCCAAATTTTCTTGCTACTAAAGCAGCTGGTGTTGCTATTACAAAATAGCCCCCAAAATATGCAGCCTGTAATAACCCAGAGGTTGCTTTAGTAATACCTAATTGATTCTGAAAGTTTTTATTCATTACATCAATTAAGCCGTAACTAACACCCCACATGAAGAATAGAATAGTAACTAACCAAAATGCTAATTTAATATTACTAGCACTTACTTTTATAGTTTTATCTGTAGCCATAATACTACCTCCTACAGCTGAGTAATTTAGCTCAATGCTCTATCTAAATGTACATAACCACCATCAACAAAAATCCATTGACCTGTAGTATGTGAAGATAAGGAGGAAATCACAAATACTGCAGTATTTGCAATCTCTTCAATTGTTGTAAAACGTCTCTCAAATGGAATCTTATCTGTAATAACTTTTTTTCTTTCTTCTGGATTATCAAAAGTCTTGATCCAGTTCGCATATAATGGTGTCCAACATTCACTTACAACAATCGCGTTACTTCTAACACCATAAGGTAAAAAGGCCGCTGCCCATTCACGAGTCAAACCTAAAATAGCACCTTTTGCTGCAGCATAGGCACTTGTTTTACCTTGCCCAGTCAATGCTGTTTTAGAGCCTATATTCAAAACACAACCTTTTGACTCTTTTAAATATGGTAAAGCACAACGAACTAATTCATAGTAATGTGTCAAATTTCCATGTAAACTCTTTTCAAAGTCTTGCCAAGTTGTATCTTCGATAGATTTATTGTCATTAGCACCAGCATTATTAACGACAGCATAAATGCCACCATACTTTTGTGCCACGGAATCAACAATAGATTTAATCTTGTCTGCTTCATTTAAATCAATTTGGATAAAATCATATTTATCTGTAATCTTCTCCATCTTAGCTACAAACTCATTTGTCAAAGGAGATCTTGCTAAAATTACAGGTATTGCGCCCTCTGCAGCTAAGCTAAGAGAAATTCCACTACCAATACCACTGCCACCACCAGTAACCAAAACAACTTTACCTTTTAATTGCAAATCCATGATACTTACCTCCTAAAGATAATTAATTTGATAAATTTATACTGTTGTTGCTAATCGCCAAATAGAAAAATCATTTTGTTCATTTAATTCTGCTTTTGTTTCTCTTCCATTGCCTACTTCTACAATAAAATCTATTATTTCTTCACCCATTTCTTGTATTGTTTTATCTCCACTAACAACAACCCCAGCATCCAAGTCAATTGAGTCATTCATATTTACGTAGGTATCTGTATTAGAAGATACTTTTATTGTAGGAACTATTGGACTACCTGTTGGGGTACCTCGGCCAGTAGTAAAGACTACAATATTACATCCGCCAGCCGCCATACCACTTAATTGCTCAATATCATTTCCTGGTGTATTCATAAAAGTTAAGCCAGTGGCAGTAATTGGTTTTGCATAGTCAATTACGGAATTTACAGATGTATTCCCAGCCTTATAAATACAACCTAGAGATTTTTCTTCTATACTACTTAATCCACCTTCTATATTTCCTGGACTAGGATTTGCCCCCCTAATATCCGCATGTGAATCAATGACAGTTTGTTCAAAACCTTTTATAGTATCTAAAATTTGTTTTTTTACGTCAGAATTAATAGCTCGTTCTGCTAATATATGTTCAGCTCCGATTAATTCAGTAGTTTCTGCTAGGACAACCTTTCCTCCATGACCAACAACGATATCGGAAGCGGCACCTAAACTTGGATTAGCACTCAGTCCGGAAAAACTATCACTACCTCCACACTCTGTGCCTAATACAATATCTGCAAGACAACCTTCACTCCTTTCCACGAGCAAAGCTTCGTCTAACATATTTTTAACAATTGTTACACCTTTTTTTACACTCTCAGTAACACCACCACTTTCTTGTATATTAAAGTATTCAACCTTTTTATAAGGAGTATATTTTTTTATTTGTTCTGCTATAGATTTAGCTTGAACAACCTCACAACCTAACCCGACTACTAATACACTATAAACATTTGGATTTGTACCTGAACCAACTAATACATCTTGTGTTTGACTAGCATCATAACTTAGTTCACTACAACCATGTTGATGATTAAAAAAAACTACTTTTGAGTCAGGTCTCATTTCAACAGAACCATATTTAATCTCATTCGCAATTCGTTCAACTACTTTATTGGCACAATGAACGCTGGGAATAATCAAAACATGATTTCTTAAACCAAAACTACCATCAGGTCGTCTAAACCCCGATAAAACATAATTTTTTTTATTATTTAGTATTACATGATCTCTAATCCCATTTTGACTAATTTCTTTTGTTTCTGAATCTATATCACCTCTACCTCTTTCTCCATCTATATTATGAATATGTACCCATTCTCCAGGCTTAATATTTCGATTTGCAAGGCCTATATGCGCACCATATTTTATAATTGGCTGCCCTTTTAAAATCTCTTCTGTAGCAAATTTATGTCCTTTAGAAATATTTTCTTTTATAACTACCCCTAAAGCTTTATCTCCTTTATTCAGAGTAGTTAGTGCTGTTCCTACATTATCAGAGTTATTCACATGAATGGCATTCATATTAACGTCTCCTTAAAATTATTAAACTTACATAATTTATTAAGATTTTACATCCTTTATTAACCTTATAATATCCCTGTCGTTCGTAAATGTCAATATTATTCGTATATACGAACAAATAATTATAAATAAAAAAAATAACATTTCAAAAATAATCATATTTGAAATGCTATCTCGTCTATTTTAAGACCACTATTATTAAATTTTATTCTATATATAGATTCTATTATCTATTCAAATTTTAAGAAAAAAAAGATATTATAAATATTAAGAACCTGATTATTTATAAAAAGGAATCACCGATGATATGAATAAGAAACTACATAATCCAACACTACGAGTTATAGAGGTAATTGAAACTGTTGCTGAAAGTCAGTCTGGCCTTAGTTTATCTCAAATATCAAGCAAAATTAACTGCCCTAAAAGCACATTAATGCCAATTTTAAAAACATTATGTGAAAGAAATTATCTATTATTTTCTGAAGAAACACTACTTTATACTATGGGAAAAGAAATCTTATTTCTTAGTAGTATGTATGAGTCAACTAACACTAGTTTAGATCTAATACAAGAACAGATGAAACGATTATCTACAGTATGTAATGAAACCTGTCATTTAGGCATTCTAACTGGTAATGAAATAATGTATTTACTTAAAATCTCTACAAACAACCCAATACAATTAATATCTTCTGTCGGCAAAAGATTACCAGCTTACGCTACAGCTCTTGGTAAGGCATTATTATTTGATAAAAGTCTAAGCGAATTAGAAGAACTATTTCCTGAGCCATTTCAATCATTTACATCTCAGACTCTAAAGTCTCCTATAGATCTTTATAATAATATTCATAATGACAGCAATTTCGCTTCTGAAAATGAAGAGATTACTAATCATGCTTGCTGCATAGCCCTACCAATACGGGAAAACGGAAAAATAGTTGCCGCTCTTAGCGTTAGTTTTTTAACATTCACAACATCACCTGAAAAGGTACTAAAAATAAAAAAAGAATTATTAAAATCAGCGTCAATTATAGAAAGAATAATTAAAAATAAAGGTTTTTCTTATTAATCTAAGCATATATAAAAAGGCGTAACACCGATGTGTTACGCCTTTTTTCATATCTATAGAGTTTGTCATGAGAAGGTATTTTCAGATACATATGTTATTAACGATGGATTAGAACGCTGGGATGATGGCCCCTTTGTAGTGTTCTTCAATGAATTTCTTAACTTCTGGAGATTGTAATGCTTTAGCTAATTTTTGGATAGCTGGTTTGTTTTCATCACCAGGGTTAACGGAAAGAAGATTTGCATATGGAGAGTCAGCTTTTTCTACGAATAAGCCATCTTTTGTAGGGTTAAGACCTGCTGGCAATGCATAGTTAGCATTGATGACAGCTGCATCCAAGTCTTGGATGGAACGAGGAATTTGAGCTGCTTCTAACTCAGTAATTTGGATGTTTTTAGGGTTGCTAGTCACATCAAATGGAGTATTAGTCAAACCAGTTGGGTCTTTCAACGTTACAAGACCTGCACTTTGCAACAAGAGAAGTGCACGAGCACTGTTTGTTGGATCGGAAGGAATTGCTACTTTTGCGCCATTTGGCAAGTCTTTCAAATCTTTAATTTTTTGAGAGTAAATCGCCAATGGTTCAATGTGAACTGGTGCAAAGCTTACGAAGTTTGTACCATGATCTTTATTGAAGTTATTTTGGTAAGGCACATTAGCGAAGAAGTTTGCATCTACTTCTTTACTAGACAATGCCATGTTTGGTTGGATATAATCTGTAAACTCAATAACTTGAAGATCTACACCTTCTTTAGCCAATAATGGCTTAATTTGATTCAAAATTTCAGCATGAGGTACTGGGTTTGCTGCTACTTTTAATACCTCTGCTTTAGAACTACCAGCACCGCTGGAGCTTGCGTTGTTTGTGGAAGAACCACAACCACTAATTAATAAGGACGCGCCCAGTACGGCCGTCGCTGCTAATGCTAACCATTTTTTCATGTAATCCTCCTATCTACGATGAAAGCCTACATCTCTGACGTGGACTCATACGTATACAACATTCGTAGATATTTTAAAAGCTATATATTCTTATCACCTATCTACACTTGGTTATTCAATAATTTCGATGTAGTAAGTATAACAATTTAATTCCTACTCGTATAATAGATTTTATATATCAATTAATATAACCTTAATCTATAGCAAGATAAGAGTAATTACATTTAGCTATGCCAAGTACATAAAAACGGTACTAAGATGATTCCCCGTACTACTAGGTAATATACCTAATAGGTACAATCAAACTTAGTACCGTTATAAATATCGCTCTATATAATAAACAATCTAATCAAAATCAAAAGATTCAATTATAAAGTTGACGTTGTTTGCTCCACAGAAATAGTTACAGGTGCTGATAATTTAGCCTCTAACCAAGCTTTTATTCGTTCCAAATCTGCATCAGATACAGTGGACGTGGTATGGATAATCACCATATAGCGATTCGCTTTAGGCTGTTCTAAATTATCTATCAAAGGCATGCCTTCCACTCTGCTTACAAACGGGAATAACGCCTTTGCTTCAGCTTCTGTCGTTTTCATAGTATTTATAGTTTCACTTACTAATTGATAAGTCGGCTGATACAGATTACTCAAGTTTGTATATTTTTCATGATCCTCCGAGGCTTTATTCAAGCTCGTCTTATCCACAGCAGATTTTTTCTCATCTACACTATTAACAAATCGCACTGTATAAGGCTGCAAATACTCGTCTTTCTGTAATTTATCATCCAACTGGGATCGTTCCTCTGAAGTCACAGGAGCTCCTACAACTACTATATCTACTAGCTTATTCACTCGGTCCAATGAATAATCAATCACTAGTCGACGCCCATCTTGATTAATATTGTTCTTAATAAACTGCTCTATATGATTTGACTCAGAATACTTGATGGTCATATCGTAGCCTGCATAAATGCTTGGTAGAGCCATAATAAGACCAATCACAAGAAATATTAACTGATTACGACGATTAACCTCTTCTGCTTGCTTATGGGATGGCAAACTATATACACCTTTTAAAACAATAAAAGATGCAAAGAAGATGAAAAATGCATTTATAAAGAATAGATAACCAGCCCCAAAGAAATAGTCCCAATTCCCAGTAGCCAGTCCATATCCTGCCGTACACAGTGGTGGCATAAGTGCAGTCGCAATCGCTACACCTGGTATAACATTATCTAAGGCCTTACGCGTTTGACCAATAATCCCAGCTAACCCACCAAATATAGCAATGAATACATCAAAAATATTCGGTTCTGTACGCGCTAATAGTTCAGATGTAACTGTCTGAACGGGGGAAATATAAAAATATAAAGCAGATGCCAAAACAGCAATCGTAATCTGTAAGGATAATCTTAAAATAGCACTTTTCACAACTGTAAAATTAAGCGTAGCGAAGCCAAAGCCAGTTGCTAGAATCGGTCCCATCAACGGTGATATAAGCATAGCACCAATAATAACGGCTGTACTATTCATATTCAACCCAATAGAGGCAATAAATATGGAGAGGATCAGGATAACCAAAGCAGGACCCTTAACCTTAGCCCCACCTATCAACCTTTTAGCAATAGTTGCATCATCTGCTCGTTCAAAATGTATATCAAAGTATTTATTTAGTTCCATTCTTCTACCTCATAATTTCATCAAATCTGCAAAGGTCCCCACATTTACAAACATGTACTGTGTGGTTTTTAACATTTGAACCATCAAGATAGCTCCCGTTCCCTCTCCCATCGACATTTGGGCTTGAATAGGAACCATGTCTTGTGTAATACCTACCTCAGCTAAAGCCAGCTCTGTCCCTTTTTCTCGGGAGTGATGTGACGGTAATGCATAGTCTGTAATGCACTCGTTCATATGTACTGCACAAGCTGCCGCTACAGCGGTAATAAAGCCATCAATGACAAAGGGCTGCTTAAAATCAACACAAGCTAGCATAGCTCCAAGAATAGCAGCAATATCAAAGCCACCTACATGGGCTACAATTCTACGAACTCTGTCAGGTTCACTTTCAGCAACAATACAATCTTTATGTGTAACTAATACAGCACGGACAAAGTCAAGCTTACGCTTCATCAAATCTGGTTTGTCAGGCCAAGAACCGGGTCCTACTGTTTCAGTTGGATCTGCACCAGTTAATGCAGATAACACACAAGCAGAGGTTGTCGTATTCCCGAGCCCCATTTCACCAAAGGAAAAGAGATTTATCCCTTTTGCCACATAATGTTCAACTCGTTCATATCCAGCTTGAAAGGCACGATTAAATTCATCCTCAGTCATAGCAGGGTGATTCAAAATATTCTTTGTCCCTTTCGCTACTTTGCAATCCACACCGATGCCGTCATCTGAGGCAATGCCTACATCCACAACCTCATAAGGAATATTGTTAAAATTACAAAATTGTGTTGCCGATGAACGACCTAAGAGCATATTACGGGATTGTTTCTGCGTTACCTCGTAATTATACCCTACATAGCCTTCCATATTACAACCATTATCGGCGGAGAATATGATATGCTGTGGTCGGATTTCACCATCAATCTCGCCCCAAGCCGTACAAATCTTGCGGAAATAAACCTCCCACAATCCTAGACCACCAGGGATCAGGCATTTCGGTTGCAGAAATCTATTTAATTGTTCCTCTATAGGTAATACTGACTTATCTTTCATTCTAATCTCTAGTCCGCACATAATATGCGACTAGCCTTCTATTAATTCGATATTATTCTATATGAAAGTATAACACAAAATACATATCTAGTAATATGAGGTTTGTTAGCTTTCACTATAGAAATAAATTTATGGCAAACTAAAAAGGCTACCCTATACAGGATAACCTTTCATTTGAGTTATATAATTAAGTTTCTTCTTAAGTATAACTAGTTACTAAAATTAAGCACCTTGGAATTGAGGCATATCGTCGCCACTGGAGTCGTCCAATTTGCCTTGAAGGTCATGGTCAACCATAGCACATACAGATGCGTCAGACCATACGTTTTCAGCTGTTTCAATCATGTCGATAATTGTATAAATTGGCAAGATGATACCAAGCAAGCCAATTGGAGCACCGATGGAGCTCATCAAGGACAATGTTAAGAAGTAACAGCCCATTGGAACGCCTGCATTACCAATGGCAGCAAGAACAGCAATGAACAACCAAGCAATCATTGTGCCCATAGTTAATTCAATACCTGCATTTTGCATTACGAACAAGGATGTTACAAGGATGAAAGCTGCACAACCATTCATGTTGATTGTTGTACAAATTGGCAATACGAAACGAGCCACTGCAGGGTGAGCTTTCAAATTATCCTCAGCAGATGCCAATGTTACAGGCAATGTTGCAGCAGAAGATTTAGTGAACAACGCAACAGCTACAGCTGGGGACATTTTACGGAATACATCCACAGGGTTTAAGCCACGGAACAACAAGAACAATGGAATTACAATAAAGAATTGGATCAAGTTACCACCGATAACAACAGCAGTATATTTACCTAAAGCACCAACGATGACGCCCGCTTCGATTTGAGCAGATAATTGACCTGCGAAAGCAAGGATGCCGATTGGCAATACATAAAGTAATGCTTTAATCAATGTAAACAGTAATTCTTGTAAGCCGAACAATACTTTCAATACTGCTTCGCGACCTTCTGTGCGAGGCATAAATGCAAATGCTAAACCAACGGAAGCAGAGATAAACATAACAGATAATACGTTACCTTCCAAATATGGTTTCATAATATTGTTAGGAATAACGGATAAGAAGTGATCGTAATATGTTACATGACCTAGTTTTTCAGGTACTTGCGCTGCACCAGCACCAATTACATCAAGTGGTAAGTTACCTGGCGCAATCCATAGGAATAAGCCAAGACCCACAGCTGCTGCACAAATAGTAGTAAGCAATGTGTAAACTACAGCATGTCCAAAGATACGACCGGTATCTTTTTTAGCACCTAGCATAGATAATGTAGTAATTACTGCTAAGGATACTGTTGGAATCGCAATGAATTGGAATAAACGTGTAAACACAGCGGCAATAAAGTTAAAAAGCTCATTTAAAGCCGGAATATGTTGCCATCCCAAGATAGCACCAATGATAAGTGCACCCATCCAAAGAATAAACTGACGCAATTTGCCTTGACCACGGCTTTTTAAGGTAATCTCTTGCGCTAAAGCATCAACATTTTTGTTTTCTTGTTCTGCCATAAAAACACCTCTCTAAAAACTAAACTACATGAGACCATAAAAGAAATAATCCCAGCCCTAGGGCTGGGATTATAGGTACATCCTAGTCTCTTATAAAATCACATTATAAAGATATGATTTAACACTGTCAAACCAATTTATTTTGATATACAGATTAATATATTCAATTAATAAGCCACTTTAACTCATAAAATCAAAGTAGATAAATACTAATGATACATATCTATATCTACAGTAATCATTCGAGTTCGCTCTGGATTAAACATAAAGTAAATGACTCTAGGCTGGTCTTGATCAAAGTTATGATAAACAACATATACTACATATTTATCGGCCGATATCCGAGTACTATAATAATAATCTTCGTTAAGATCATCACCGATACTTTGTGTACCATCAATTAACCAGGGAAATAATTTCCAATTTTGTCGTCGAATGGTAATAATCTCATAATAATTGCTTACTTCATTAACTAATACATTTTTATCTTTTGGATATGTAAACGAATTAAGTACTTCAACTGTAGTATCTTTGTCCCTGCCATTTATAAACGAATACCAAGCATTAGATTTAACAGTTTCCTCATATCGTGAGATTGTTGTTTTATTACCATCTAATACTAAACTTCTTTGACTCCCACCCATTCCAATTACTTCAGCAGAAGAAATCACTTGCAAACTTTCCGGCAAAGACTTAGGTGTTTGTAATGGAGGCGGAATATACCCCGCCTTAGATGAAGGCCATGTGGAGTGCCATCGTTGTGTATCATAATGGGATATCCCTACAGCAGAAAATGCCAAAGTAACAGCTAATGCAGGAAGCATACATAGAAAAAAGATTACATAAAAATATGTTAAAAATCTTTTTCTTATAGTTCTCTCATCATCAATTACTCCACATTTTTCAAATAATAATACAATCGTAGCTACTAACAAAATCAGATAATATAACCCCGAATATGATATCTCATCCGAGAATAAAAATGTTAGTACCCAAAGAGTTATAAAGAACCATATACTCTTTCTATAAGGAGCGCCAAAAAATAATTTCTTTAGATACATTAAACACTGTCGCATTTATGTTCTCCACAACAATACCTATTCAAATTACTTAGATTGATAAAACACTGCCCGTGTCCCATCATTACTAATCAAAAGTTCCACAAAATGTGGTCTTTTTGTATTCCCATCATCTACAAATACATATAATCTATGATTTCGAGTAGAATTATATGTATCCTTAACTACTGTTTTTGTCTCTTTTCGAGGTGCAAAGCGCAACCACTCTATAAAGTCCCGTTGCGGCAAAATTAAAGGTTCTTCATCTATACTTTCTATAATGTTATAGCTATTTGGGTGAGATATAAAACGCTTTTTCTCCCCAGTATCTAAATCACGCAATACACCATCCGCATCAATTTGCGCTGTATAGGTAGCATTTCGCTTAGCTATCATTTCATACTGTGAGATAACTTTAGGGTCTCCCTCTAATACAGTATATCTCGTAGGATATGCATTTGCCCAAGCTAAGCTATCCCCAGATGCAGATGCTCTGAGAATCCCTTCTGGAAGCTCTTTTGGCCGCTTTAAGCCTTCCGGCAATTCCTTATCATTAGGCCAACCTCGTCTCCAATCCATAGTCCCAAACGCAAAATCATCAGTTTGATCATGAGTCGTTTGAGTATCATACTTAAACCAATCGGCTACGAGCCAAGATATACTAAGGGTTATAACAATATACAAAGCACAAGCCAATAGGCTATGTGTTTTTTCAGATATGGACTGTTTCTTAAAGCGCCTATATTGAAGTAACACACTCAACACTATGGCTATGCCAAAAACAATGTATGTAATTGGGGCTATGTTAAATAGCACTACTACAATTACAAACAACACGCATAGCAGAACTGTTAGTAGGCCATAAAATCCTTGGAACAAAACTCTCTCCTATTATGACAATGCTTAAAACATCTTTTTATACAACGCTTCTATATCTTTACGACTGATTTCAGCTACTGTATTTGCAATATTCCCTGTAGCTACAACGTATACATTATCTACAAGCCACGGAATGTCTTTTTTCGTAAAGCCTAGTTCTGTAAGGTTTGTAGTAAGGTCCAGGTCATGTACGATAAAACGTAACGCTTCACCTAATTCAGAGCCATCTCCATGGTTGAATATACGAGCCAAGGCGTCAAATTTATCAGGGTTCGCACTCCATGTATATTCCACTGCCACAGGTTCAATAACGGCAAGGCCTACGCCATGTGTAATATCTTTAAGACCACTGGCAGGGTGTTCCATACCATGTGCTAGTGTTACACCAGCTGTATTGATAACCATGCCCCCAATGGTGCTTGCTAATGTAACAGCTTCCCAAGCCTTTGTGAGTTGTTTTTCGCTTAGCACTTCAGGTTTACCGTTGGCAACGGCTTTCACATGTTTATATAGAGGCACCAGATATTGTGCTAATAATGTAACTGCATAATAGGATAATGCATCAGTAAAAGGTTGTGCCGTTTTAGATGTGTAAGCCTCAATATTATGGCATAGTGCATCAAAACCAACAGATGCCAACACATGAGGTGGCATGGTGCCCATCACACCGGGATCTACGATAGAAACCTTAGGCACGATGGCGTTACAGCGCAAGGATTTCTTATCCCCTGTTTCAGGATTAGTAAGCACGCCAAAGCCATTACCTTCAGAGCCTGTACCACATGTCGTTGGAATGACAACGAGAGGTAATGCATTGTCACTTGTTTTACGGTTGAAGATATAGTCGTTAATATCTCCTTCGTTAACCGCCATGAAGGCTATCCCCTTTGCACAGTCCATAATGGACCCACCGCCAATGGCGATAACTACGTCACAGCTTTCAGATTTAGCCAAGGTAGCACCCTCTACAGCAGTCGTCGTTAATGGATTGGCATCAACTTGATCAAATAATACATGGTCAATATGAGCCGCCTCTAATTTCGCTACCACACGGTCATACAAACCAGATTTCTTCGCACTAGTGCGACCTGTTACGATGAGGGCTTTCTTGCCATAGGGCGCAACAAAATCAGCAACGCTATCTACTTTATTCCAGCCAAATTGGATGTTTACAGGTAAAAAATAAGAGAATTCCATGTGACAACCTCGTTTCTCTGAAAACTACTTCTTAGTGCTATTGTAATGTATATTTAAGGGCATGTAAAACCTCATAGGACTTTCACTAGAAAACAGGTATACTAATAATAAGAGGGGATATTTATATTTATAGAGGGAGAGACATCTATGAAATTTGCCATTAAACATTTATGGTCTTCGCTGCGGGACCTAGCAACGCAGTCGCCAATATTACTGGCATTAATTGCCATATTTTCATGTACACCGTTGTATATTGAACAAGATAGGTTTGCCGAAATCGACATTAAGCTATACTCACTGTATTTCTTTATCGTTATATTACAAAGCTATATAACAAGAGCCCGAAAGTTTTCCATAGTATATACCTTAGTAAGTATCGGAATCAGCGTTGGCCTTTATATGATTCACGAAACGTACGGGTATGTGCGGGGCATTGAGCTGGCTACGGAAAATATATCGTACCTATGGCTATACTCCATGATTGCCTTGTATTTCACCTCGTCTGGTGAACATTACATCGGTGAAATCATTAACCGCATCAAACGGATTGGCATCACCCTTGTTACGTCTACGCTATACAACATTGTTATCATCATGAGTTTATGGTTCTTCTTCATCATCATAGACCAACCTTTCGACGTTGAAGAAACCATTTTTAAGGTGCTCGCATCCATTAATATATTCATTTGTCTATCTATGGTATGTTCTTACAAAGAAGATCCAGAGGGCCCCGCAGAACCAAGTAAATTCTTTACCGTTGTGTTCGGCATTATCTTGCCCAAGGCGTCCATTATTACAGGCATTCTAGCTAATATCTATTTAGTCTTGATTCTGTTGGGGCTTCGCGATGACACCCGGTTCTTCTACACATACTATCCGTATGTAGCTATTTTCTACCTATTCTACTTGGCTAGCTTTAGATCTAGTGAAAGTAGCAAAACGCAGCAAATCCTGTGCTTCCTGTTCATTACGCTCACAACATTGTGCTTAGCCCTTATCGGTAAGCGTGTAATTAATGAACCAATTCTCTGGCTCAATACGATTTACGTAAGTGCATTCAATCTAATTTTCTTAGCACACAATGTATATTCTCTTGTGAAGGGTTTAAAACCTTCTGTCCATACCACCGTTATGGCTCTTGCATTAGGTGCTGTTCTCTTGACGCCATTCATAGGCTATACAACGTATCGTGAATTTGTGACCTATACTAAAGTTGATGGCGAATGGCATGCAAACCTACCAATAGCAGCTACCTTTGATCCTAACTTCACAGATTACGGCACACCATATGTACCTGTGGACGATTTAAAACTGCCAGATACAAACCCAGTAAACGGCAGACGCGTCGAGTATATCAATTTTGATGCTTTGTCTGCACCAAAGGTTATTTCTATTGCAGGCTACGACAAATACATTGAAAATATCGAATTAATAGTCTATGAAAGAGACCTTAAGGAATATCAAGTAGAATCGGCTAACTTCGACTCTATTTCCTTCAAATTCCTTAACCATGGCCTTGATCTAGAAGTATCTTTACCAAATGGTGTGACAGAGGTGCATCATATTTATGATAAGTTCCTTACCGTCGATAAAACAGCTATCGATCCTGTCATTATAGAAGGCACTGGATACAAGCTATTGATTACATCGTACTTCATAAACCAATTCGATACACGTAAACTTAAATTTAATGTACTATATAATTAAAACTATAAAAGCAGTACCTCACTACGAGGTACTGCTTTTTTCTTAACTGAGTTTATCCTTAGTTCCTATTACATAAAACTCATAAGACTTTCACCTAAGAACAGGTATACTACTGATAAAAAAGATATTTATAGAGGTGGAAAATCTATGAAATTTGCAATTAAACATGTGATGGCTTCACTGCGAGATTTGGCAACGCAGCACCCTATATTACTGGCATTAATCACCATATTCTCGTGTACGCCGCTATACATTTCTCACCCTTGGTTTGCTCACATGAACCTATTAATGTATATGCAGTTTTTTTACATCGTTATATTACAAACCTATATAACACGAAACCAAAAATTATCCATTTTATATACCTTAGCAAGCATCGGCATCAGCACATGGCTCTATATTGTTCACGAAACTTTTCATGAGGTACAAGGCATTAGACTAGCCGTAGAAAATATATCTTACCTATGGTTATATACAATGATTGCATTATATTTCACATCTACAGGAAAACACTACATCGGGGAAATTATAAACCGCCTTAAACGGATTTTTATCACCTGTATTGCTTCTACGCTATATAATGTTGTCATCATCATAAGCCTATGGTTCTTCTACATCATCATCAACGAACCATTTGACTTCACCCACTTGATTTTCAAAATACTAGCATCTATAAACGCTTTTATTTGTATGACTATGGTCTGCACGTATAAAGAGGATCCTGCAGGACCACCTGAGCCTAGTTCATTTTTCACAATTGTATTTGGCGTTATTTTACCAAAAGCATCCATCATAACAGGGGTTCTTGCTACTATTTATTTATTACTAATATTATTAGGCTTCCGCTTAGACACACGTTTTCTTTACACATACTATCCGTATGTGACTCTATTCTACTTATTCTATTTGGCTAGTTTTAGATCTAGTGAAAGCAATCGAACACAACGGATATTGTGTATCTTGTTTATTACCCTCACTACCATTTGTTTAGCGCTCATAGGAAAGCGTTTAATCAATGATCCTGTATTGTGGCTCAATACAATCTATGTAGGTGCATTCAATCTAATCTTCTTGATATACAATGTGTACTCTCTTGTTAAACGATTAACACCATCTGTACACACTACCGTCATGGCTCTCGCACTAGGCGCCGTTCTATTTATGCCAGTTGTGGGCTATACAACATATAGAGATTTAGCTACCTACACTAAAGTAGATGGTCAATGGCAGGTACGACTTCCTATAGTAGAAACTTTTAACTCATATGGCCTAACTTATAGAACATCTTATGAATATCCATATATTGAAGATACAGAAAATACGGTAGATAATAAAGATACTGAAAAAACACCGGCTATCACTCCAGCAAATACAAAACAACTGGAGAGTATTCATTTTGAGGCTAAGGAGTTACCAAAGGCTATTTCGGTAACAGGTTACAATAATTATATTCCTAATATTTACTTACAAGTGACTGATACGAATATTGTGGAACATCAAAGGCCTTCTGCAAAATTCAACGACATCTCTTTCCAATTAATCAACGATGGTCTTGATTTAGAGGTATCTATGCCAAACGGAGTAACCGAGGTACACCATTTATATGATACCTTCCGTAAGGTAGGTGACAGTAAAACTATTGATCCTGTTGTCATTGATGGTACGGGATATAGACTCTTTATAGCATCCTACGTTGTAAGTGAATTCAGCTTACGCAGTGTTATATTCCATGTACTTTATATCTAATATAACATTAGTATAAGCAACATAACAAAAAACCATATCGTATTATAAGATTATAAAAGCAGTACCCCACAGAGGGTACTGCTTTTATTCATTAGCCAAGCTTTGTAAGAATATCTTTTGCAAAGTCTTGTGCCGCTTTAAAATCATCTTCATTTGGGTGTACCGCAGCTTGTTTATGACGTGCATCGCGGTCGGCGGATTGACCGTGACTATGTCCCTTAGGGAACATTTTATACATCATTTCGATGACCTTAGGGTCTACCTTGCCTTGGCAGATGAATGTTCCTACAGGTTCTACACCATCGGGCAAACACTTTGCAGCATTGACCAGACTTTCCTTTGCATGTGCCATGTGTGGTGGCACACCAGCCGTGGCAAACAAGGCTACATGAGGGTTATGTAATGTACCGAGTACATCACGAGCTTCTTTATTGGCCGTTCCTTTATCTACCCAAAATCCTGCAAATACAAGATCATAGGATGCTATATCGGAAGGCAATTCTTTCATAGATACACAGGATGTACCTACTGGTAATACGCTAGCAATAGCCTCAGCTACTAGTTTCGTATTTCCCGTAAGGGATGAATATATAACAATAGACTTCATGTCTTACCTCCTATTTATATATCTATTATAGGATATGTAAGGTAGTCTTTTAATAAAATAAATCACAATATTATATGTAAGGAGGTTATATTTACTGTCACGTACTATTTTACTATTCTTAAAAGAGATACAGCATTCAAAATCATCATATATGCATCCCATATAGTACTTTCTAGTATTTATAACTATATCGATAATTTTAAGCATACTATATTCAAAAATTCCTAAATGTCAATATTGAATGTATAGAATTTTTTCGCTATAATCGTAACATAATGTATAAGCTCAATAAGAAAACTACCATATATTGTAGTTTTCTTATTTTTCTGATTAGATTTAACTTAAAGATATTTTATACTTTTCAGTCTAATCTTATATATGCTTAGATTAACAGTTTTATTACTTTTAAGACTCAAGGGGAACAGTAATGGAGATTATGATTAAGAAACGGGATGGCCATTTCGAGCCGTTGTCCGTTGAAAAAACGAAACGTATGATTGCCTTCGCATGTTTGGGGTTAGATTCTTGTGATCCACTAGAATTGGAAATGGATGCGAAGTTACAATTCGTTGATGGCATGACTACTAAAGAGATTCAAAAAACTTTAGTACAAACAGCTATCGAAAAGGTTATCTCTAAAAAAGACGATGGCTTCGGCAACCAAGTTAACAAAATGAACCAAGATTGGCAATTCGTAGCGGCTCGTCTATTCTTGTTCGACCTCTATAAAGAAGCTGCTATCACTCGCCGCTATAAAGCATTCGGCTATGGCAACTTCCCAAATCTTGTACACATGCTTGTAGAAGAGAAAAAATACGCTGACTTCTTCGTTACAGAATATACTGCTGACGAATTACAAGAGTTAGGCGACTACATCAAACCTAAACGAGACTATCTCTTCAACTATGAAGGTCTTAAATTGTTAGCTGACCGTTACTTGGTAAAAGGTTTCAACAAAGAAATCTACGAATTACCGCAAGAACGTTTCATGGCTATCGCTATGCACTTAGCATTAGTAGAAGGCAAAAACAAAGTAGAATACGCTAAAAAATTCTACGACTTGATGAGCCAATTAAAAATGACAACTGCTACACCTACATTGGCAAATGCGGGCACACCATTCCATCAATTGTCCTCTTGCTTCATCTCTGGTGTAGATGATAATTTATGGTCCATTTACGACGTAAACAGCAAGTTCTCTCGCGTATCTAAACACGGTGGTGCTCTTGGTATCTACCTTGGCAAGGTTCGTGCATTGAACTCCGATATCCGCGGTTTCAAAAACTCCTCTGGCGGTGTTATTCCTTGGATCCGCTTGTACAATGATACTGCAGTTGCAGTAGACCAATTGGGTAAACGTAAAGGCGGCGCGACAGTAACTCTCGATATTTGGCACAAAGACTTCTACGAATTCGTAGAGCTTCGTACAAACAATGGTGACGACCGTCGTAAAGCACATGATATCTTCCCTGCTATCTCCGTTCCAAACATCTTCATGGAACGTATGATTGCTCGTGAAAACTTCACCCTTTTCGACCCTCATGAAATCTTAGCTGTAAAAGGCTATGCCTTAGAGGACTACTTCGATACAGAAGACGAAAAAGAGTTTACAAAACGCTATATCGAATGTGAACAAGATCCTAACTTACACGGCATCGAAGTTCCGGCGCTAGACATGATGAAAAAAATCATGCGCTCCGCAGTTGAAACTGGTACACCGTTCATCTTCTTCCGCGATACTGTAAACGCTGCAAACCCTAACAAACATGCAGGTATGATTTACGCATCCAACTTGTGCCACGAAATCGCGCAAAATGTTGGCTTCACTAATCTTGCTGAAGAAATCATCAACGAAGATGGTACTATCACTACTAAAACAAATACAGGCGACATGGTTACATGTAACTTGAACTCCATCAGCCTTGGTCGTATTACTGACGAAGAATTGGAAGAAAACATTGCCCTTCAAATTCGCATGTTAGACAATGTTATTTCCATTAACCAAGCACCAGTACCAGAGTCTCGTATGACGTCTGATAAATACCGTGCTATCGGTCTTGGTACTTCTGGTTACCACCACTACCTCGTAAACCACGATATCCAATGGGAATCTGATGAGCACATTGAATTAGCGGATAAATTGTTCGAAAATATCGCTTACTATGCCATCAAAGCGTCCATGGAATTGGCTAAAGAAAAAGGTGCCTACCCTGCGTTCAAAGGTTCTGAATGGGAAACTGGTGCATACTTCACACGTCGTGGCTACACATCTGATCGTTGGAAACAATTGGCTGCAGACGTTGCAAAATACGGCATCCGCAATGGTTACTTGATGGCTGTAGCGCCTACTGGTTCTACTTCCAACATTGCAAACACAACGGCTGGTATCGACCCTATCTTCAAAAAGTTCTTCATCGAAGAAAAGAAAGGTTCTTTCACACCAAAAACTGCTCCAGATTTGAACAACAAAACATTCTGGCTCTACAAAGAGGCGCATACAATCGATCAACAATGGTCCATCAAAGCTTGTGGCGTACGTCAACGTCATATTGACCAAGCACAATCTTTCAACTTGTATATTACACCTCAAATGAAAGCGAAAGAAATTCTAGACCTTTACGTTGAGGCCTACAAACAAGGGATTAAAACAATCTACTACATCCGTAACCAATCCCTTGAAATGGATGAGTGCACTAGCTGCTCCTCCTAATACTAGATGTGTATATAAATCTGATGACGACCTATAGCAGTATAGGTCTCATCGTTGTATAAAGGAGTCCTACTATGGATAAAAAACTGATCTTCAACGAACATGGTGAACGTGGCACGCAAGCTATGATTGGTGGCAATACCACAAACCTTCGCGAATGGAACCGTATCAAATACGACTGGGCTAACCAAATGTACCGTACGATGCTCAACAACTTCTGGATTCCTGAAGAGATTTCCTTGAATGAAGACGTTAAGCAATTCCCATACTTAACAGATTACGAACGCCGTGCATTTGACAAAATCATTGCATTCTTGAACTTCCTTGATTCTATTCAATCTGAAAACTTGCCTAACTTGAGCCGCTATATTACAGCATCTGAAGTGGCGTCCTTATTGAATATCCAAGCATTCCAAGAGGAAATTCACGCCCAAAGTTATTCCTATATTTTGGACACTGTAACAAACCCTATTACACGTGACAAAATCTATGACGAATGGCGTACAGATAAAACATTGCTCGCTCGTAATCGCTTCATCGCCGATGCATACCAACGTTTCAGCGACGATCCTAGCGAAGCAAACCTTATTCATACAATTATTGCTAACTATATCTTAGAAGGTATCTACTTCTACTCTGGTTTTAGCTTCTTCTACACTTTGGCACGCCAAGGTAAAATGACAGCTACATCCACTATTTTCAAATATATCAACCGCGACGAAGTAACTCACCTTGTATTGTTCCAAAACATCATCCGCGAGTTACGTCGTGAACGTACTGACTTGTTCACACCTGAACTAGAAGCGAAAATTACGGACATGATTCGCCAAGGTGCAGAGAACGAAATCGCTTGGGGTCAATACATCACTGATGATAAAATCCTCGGTCTTAACAACGTTCTTATCGAACGCTATATCAAATACCTTGCAAATATCCGCTTAGAAGCAATCGGCTTACCTCATCTATATCCTGAAATCAAGGATAATCCAATGGAATGGATCGAAAGCTTCTCCAACTTGAATAGCACAAAAACTGACTTCTTCGAAGCAAAAGTTACAAACTATACAAAAGCAGCAGCATTTGATTTTGATGACTTAGAATAATAATACAAAAGATAAAAGAAAAAGTGATTCTCACGATGTGAGAATCACTTTTTTCTTTATAAAGGTTATTCGGTTAATAACTATTAACCAGCTGTATATGGGCTGAATCGACCAGCAAATAGGTAGGAACCCATTTTGCCGAGTTTAGCAGCAAAGATAGAAGCTACAATACCTAAAATAATCATAATCCATGCATTATCTGCATTTACGCCATCAGTAATAGCAATATAGGCTTGTACACAGGACAAGATGAAGTAAATGATTGTTAAGTAAATTTTCGCTTTTGGAATCTTAGACTTTCCTGTTTTGTAACGTAATATACTACCGATATAGCCAGAGATACCACCAATAATAACGAGGAGTGGTAGAATCATTGCTACTAATGTAATAGCAGAGAATAATACATCTGCAATAGATGGAATTACCAATGCGATAACAGGTACTAAGAAAGAAGCTGCTGTTGCTGCGATTGGGAAATGTACCGCAATTGGATGTAAATGAAGATCTAGCAATTTTTCGCGTTTAGGATCAATGCGCCGTGGCTTGTAATCCATCCAAACTGTTGGAGGGAAACCACATGTTGGACAAGGTTGATCTCTGTATTTAGCTTCTTCAATATATCCGCATACACGGCAAATTATCCATTCTGTACCTGGTTCAGGTGTTGGTTTAGCTGCGGTAGAACTTGTTGCTGCCATAGCTGCTTTTTGTTCTGCTGTCATTATTAAATCTCCTTACTTAAGAAATTCTATATAATTGAATAATAATTATTATTTATCTATATTATAGCACAACTCTCTAATTAAAAGTAAAATTTATATACTTATTTATAAATTAAATATATTGCTCTACTAATGCACCTATAGTCAAAGGCAGCGGCATTTGAATTTGATAACTTAGAATAATAACAAAAAGATACCCAATCCAAAACTTTGGATTGGGTATCTTTTTATCGCTTATATTTAGGAATTTCTTGATATTGTAGTACATTACCTTCTGTAATATCTAGTACACTTCGCCATATAGAACTTCATTTGCCTTAGAGGCAACTACATATTTTACAGCACCATAAGGAGTTTTTATAAAGTCCTTTTGAACTGCCGTATTTTTCTTATCAATAGAGCCGTTTGGTAAATAGAAGGTATCAGAGATAGTACGTGTCTTCATACCTGAATTCTGTCTCTTACTATCTTCTACCAGTCTAATTACATCCTCCAAAGTAAGGTCTGTTCTATTTTTGTAAGAAAGTGTTAAGTTTCTAATAGATCGGGCAGATTCCATCACGACTTCATCTTTAAATTCACCGATTAAGCCTTGATTATGAGGTATTATGATGGATGTAACCTCCATGCGGCGCTCTTTAGGTTCTACGCTCAGCTTAATTGTTTTTGTATCTAAATATAAATACATCCCTTTTTCATCAGCTAATAGCTTATACCGTTCAGGTTGGGATTGCACCTCAGCCAAGGAAACCGCATCGGCATATGTTGTCATACCTGCTACAAAAGCGAGGGCCAATGCAGCTACTTTTACAAATTTAAACATCTCTCGTCTCTCTAAACCAAATACTATCATATAAAAATATATATGAATTTCAAAAATAATCCCCAACACCACCCTCGTTTGTACAGTTGACACGTGGTAATACATTGTAAATTGTATCAATACATTTGTGCGCAAATAGGCCTACACTGTAGATTTTCATTCGCCCCATGAATGTATTCATAATAAGCTTGGTAAAAGCAAAGTTTTTGTGTCCACCCTGTTTCAAACTACCAACTATATTAGCTTTCAATCAATTCAGTTGTCCAGTTAGCAGACTGCAATAGATTGTCTAATAAACGAACTTGTTTAGCGATGTGATCAGCTTCTTTTTGGATATCTCTAACATTAACGGTCGGTATTAATTTAATCTCAGACCCTCTTGCGCGGAAATTAATACTACCTGCGCTATTCGCCAATGTTCTATAAGCACTGAGACGCAATGTAGCACTATCTTTTTCCGCAATGATTTCAGTAATAGAACGACCTTCTACAATAGTTTTACAATTCGTTAAATTAATATCAGCAATTAATTTTTGAAGTCTAGTTACACATTGATCTAATGCTTTTAAGAGCTCTTCAGGGCTCTCATTCGGTACTTCCCCTTCTTGTACTAAACTATTGGAAGTTAAACGAAGCTCTAAATCGCTGATTTTATAATTTAAATCAGCTCGTTCTTGTAATGCTTCTGCTAGTTTCATGAATTTTCACCTCACAACAAAAAATATATTAATTTGCTTATTAAACACTATGTACAATACATATATCCGCTAATTCTTATTATACAACGCAATTCAATGGCTTATAAAACCTTCCGCATCATCACGTGTGGGCAACCTTCATCTAGGTATTCCTCCCCTTCGGCCTTATAGCCAAGGGATTCGTAGAATGGTTTTGCCTGTACTTGTGCCGACAAAGAGCAGGTTTTAAATCCATCGCGGCGAATGCCGTTTTCTGCGGCCATCATAATCTTAGTACCTAGGTGTTGTCCACGATACAACTTACGTACCGCCATGCGACCAATATGGGCATCTCCAGCTACGTCACTTGGAAAATATCGACACGTACCTGCTGCTTTTCCATCTATCGATAAGAGAACAAATTTTGCAGTCTCATCGATTTCATCAAACTCGTCTTCAAAGCCCTGTTCTTTCATAAACACATCGATACGAATTTGTTTTATTTCATCAGTTATATGATCTAAGATTTGAATAATCATATCTCCTCCACAGCTATTCATATATCGCTATTTGTGTAAAATCATTTTTGTTATACTGTACCTAAGAGAGTCAATTGACGTGAGTTAGGTTCATCACCGAAAGGTGGTGATACTATGACAAAACATGAAATTACATATGTAGTTATCATAATTTTGTTATCCGTAGTTACTATCATTGCTTTAGTTAAATAAGGTAATGAAAACGCCTAACGTAATGAGGTGGCTAGACCTCTAACACGTTAGGCGCATCATTTTTACCCAAATTTTAGATGAGCCTAACGCTACCGACACGTTGATTGGCTCTCTTTATAAACTCATTATACTACAATTTAGTGATGAATAGCAAAAATCATTTTTATGCAAAAGGCCTTATTATATCTACTTTTCTAACAACTCACTAAACAAATTATTTTTAAAACTTCCATGAAATTTAATTTTAAGTATTGCATAATTTTATCATTTGGGTTTATACTATACCCAACATTTTAGAAAGGAGCAACCAAAGATGACTAACCAAATTAGCCTCGCTACAAAACAATACTTTTATTGGTTCTTTATCCAACGTACGGGTAAGGAACTATTTGTGGTGCGCTAATTAAGATTGAGTTATTATTAGTTGCTTAGAATAGTAAAAGGGCTACCCGTATTAGATTACGGGTGGCCCTTTTTTGTTTGCTATCCCGTATGGTAAGCCCTACTATTCACTGTAGTTACAAGGAGGAATTATCATGATTATTACATTGAAACAAAACGCAGCACAAACAGAGGTATCTCGTTTACGCAGTGAATTAGAGGCTCAAGGATTTGTTATTCATCCTGTAGAAGGCACGCGCTACAATATTTTAGGTCTTATCGGTGATACTGCATCTCTTGATGCGCGTCAAATCGAATCTCTTGATTTCGTAGATAAAGTAACTCGTATTCAAGAGCCATACAAAAAAGCAAATCGTAAATTCCATCCCGATGATTCTGTAATCAATGTAGGTGGTGTATTGATCGGTGGCGGTCACTTCGCAGTAATGGCTGGCCCTTGCTCCGTTGAAACACCTGAACAAGTAATTGAAACAGCAAAAGCTTGTAAAGAAGCTGGTGCTACCATCCTTCGTGGCGGCGCTTTCAAACCTCGTACTTCTCCATACTCCTTCCAAGGCATGGGTCCAGAAGGTTTGGAATTGTTAGAGCTTGCTAAAAAAGAAACAGGTCTTCCTATCGTTTCCGAAGTTATGGATATTTCCCAATTACAATACTTCGATAACGTAGATATGCTTCAAATCGGCGCTCGTAACATGCAAAACTTCACACTGTTAAAAGAAGTAGGTAAATTAAATAAGCCAGTTCTTTTAAAACGTGGTTTATCTGCTACATACGAAGAATGGTTGATGGCTGCTGAGTACATCATGTCCGAAGGCAATGAACAAGTTGTATTATGCGAACGCGGTATCCGCACATTCGAAACTAAAACTCGCAATACCTTAGATGTAACAGCCATCCCTATGATGCACGAATTATCTCACTTACCAATCATCATGGACCCTAGCCACGCAGCAGGTATGAGCCGCATGGTTCGTCCACTTTCTCTTGCATCTGTAGGCGGCGGTGCAGACGGCCTTATGATCGAAGTTCACAACGATCCTTCCAAAGCATTATGCGATGGCCCTCAAGCATTACGTCCAGATCAATTCACTAGCCTTATGAAAGAAATTATCGCATTGCGCCAAGCATTGGTTGAATGCACTAAATAATCTTAAATACCACACAAATAAGCTAGTATCCGTTATAATAGATACTAGCTTATTCTTTTAAGAAAGGAATCGTTATGACTCGCATCCATATTAATGCGTCCACACCGTATGACGTTGTCATCGAGGAAGGCGCTTTACAACGCATCACCGATTATATTAAACCGTTAAAACCAAATTGCCGTGTTATCATCGTCAGCGACAGCAATGTAGCGCCGCACTATTTGGATTCTGTGAAAGCTAATATGGAACATGCCGGTTATACTGTTTGTGATTATGTATTTCCTGCTGGTGAAAGCTCAAAAAACGCTCATCAACTCATCGATTTAGTAGAGTACATGGCGGCTCAATCGTTAACCCGTAAAGACCTCCTCATTGCTCTTGGCGGTGGTGTTGTAGGTGATATGGCAGGCTTTGCAGCAGCTACATACCTACGTGGTATAGACTATGTACAGGTCCCTACCTCTCTATTAGCTGCCGTAGACTCCTCTGTAGGTGGTAAAACAGCGGTTAATCTCGAAGCGGGTAAAAACCTTTGGGGTGCTTTCAAACAACCTATCCTCGTCCTCTGTGATCCAACGACACTCAATACATTGCCAGACATGGAATGGAAAAATGGATGTGGCGAGATTATCAAATACGGATTCCTCGATGTACCAGGTTTATTAACCCAACTCGAACATAAACCATTAATTAAGCATCGCGGTAGCGTTAGTGGCGTAATTGCCCGTTGTGTACAAGCTAAAGCAGATATCGTTGAGCAAGATGAACGCGAATCTGGTGTTCGCGCCCTCTTAAATCTAGGTCATACCTTTGGTCACGGCATCGAAAAGGCAAGCCAATTTGAAGTACATCATGGTTACGCCGTAGCGATTGGCATGGTCCTCATGGCGCAAGGTGCGGTAAAACATGGAGAATTAGATGCCGAGGCATTAGAAAAATTAAAAGCCCTCATCGAAGCACACGATTTGCCAACTACGACGACTATAACGAAAGAAGAAATTTTAGCCGCTGCTAAGCACGATAAAAAAAGTGAAGGAGCAACCATTAAAATTGTAGTTCCTACTAGCTATGGCCACAGCGAACTCAAGGTGGTAACACACGAAGAGCTTGCAACCTATTTAGACTAAGGAGATTTATATGCATTCTGTAACGAACGCCATCCCTACAGGGACTATCGCGTCCATCCCGGCAAAGGCCCATGCACATCGTACATTGATTTGTGCAGCCCTTGCTACCTCTCCATCTACCATATTACTGAGTCGTACCTCTAAGGATATCGATGCAACGATGGACTCCTTGCGAGGCTTAGGTGCTCACGTAGTATATGAAAATAAAGTTGTTACCGTTACACCAGGCCCCGCTCCTGCAAAGGGCAATGTAGTACCTCACGAATCAGGAACTACATTACGCCTTTTATTACCTGTAGCAGCATCCATCTGTAACGATGTAGACGTAGATGCTAAAGGTCGTTTGCCAGATCGTCCTCTAGAACCTATGCTCGGCGAAATGAAAGCGCACGGCGTAACGTTTTCCCAAGATAAACCTCCATTCACTATGACAGGTCGTCTCCAAGGGGGCAATTTCTCCATGGTAGGCGATGTGAGCAGTCAATTCTTCTCTGGATTATTGTTGGCAGCCCCTCAAATCGGCTTATCTACTATTACCTCTACTACGCCACTACAATCTAGCGATTATGTAACACTAACTACTGAAACAATGCGAGATTTTGGTGTCGAAGTAGAACACACCTTACCAGACACTGATATTAATGAGGCTTTCACAGTCCCATTTGGTGCGTCCTTCATAGGTCGTGATAATTACCAAATCGAAGGCGACTGGTCTAACGCAGCAATCTGGATGGTGGCAGCCGGTATGACAGGCAAACCAATTACGATTACAGGCATGAACAAAAACTCTGTACAAGCGGACCGCCGCATCATGCAAGTTATGATTGATGCTGGTTGTGATGTTGTCTGGGATGGTATGAATGTGACGGTCACGGGTCGCGCTTCCAAACCAATTCATGCAGACCTTGAGCAAATGCCTGATATGTTGCCTGTTATGGCAGCCCTTGCTTGCTCTATTTCTGGTGAAAGCGCCTTTGTTAAGGGTGCTCGCCTACGCTTGAAAGAATCTGATCGCCTCGTAGCCGTTGCTAATCTCGTAAGAGACTTAGGTGGCACAGTTCGTGAAGAAGGCGATGACCTATACATCATCGGTAGTGGTATACTTAAAGGTGGACAAGGTGATTGCGTAAATGACCATCGCCTCGTTATGGCAGGCACATTGATGGCCCTCATCAGTGAAACCCCTGTAATACTAAAAGATAGCGAAGCTATCACAAAATCCTATCCAGACTTTTTTGAGGACTGGAACTTACTAGGTGGTAATGCACAACCGGTATAGATTTCCAATCTTATCAGATGTGCTTCAATAAATAGCAATTAGTAATACGTACTATATAGTAGGAGTTAATATAATGGCATCTAATTTCGGTAAAACCATACAAGTATCTACCTTTGGCGCCTCTCACGGCTATGCCATTGGCGGTATCGTAGAAGGCTTACCTTGTGGACATACCATCGACATCGATGAACTAAGAGCCTTCATGAAGCGCCGTGCGCCAGGTCAAAATCAATTACAAACGCAACGTAAGGAAGCCGATGTGCCTGAGTTTTTAGCTGGTATGGTGGACGGTATGCTCAGTGGTTCCCCATTGGCATTTATGATTCGCAATACATCGCAACACTCTAGCGATTACAATAACTTACGCGACATCCCTCGCCCATCTCATGCGGACTTCACGGCTCGCATGCGCTACGGTGACAAGGTAGATATGCGCGGTGGTGGCCACTTCTCAGCACGTTTGACAGCACCTCTTTGCGTAGCTGGTGGTATTGCAATCCAGTTATTACGTGAAAAAGGAATCGAAATCCACGGCCATTTAAAACAAGTGGGAACGATCCAAGATGCTCCTATCGATATGGTTCATCCAGATATGAAAGCATTAGCTAGTATCGCCACAGAACCAATCGCTATGCTCGATGCAGATAAACGGGCTGAAGTGGAAAAACTTGTAATGCAGCTTAAAAAGGACGGTGACTCTACGGGCGGTATCGTTGAAGTCGTTGCTACTGGTCTACCAATTGGATTAGGGAATCCAAACTTTGATGGCATTGAAAACCGATTAGCTCGCGTTATCTTTGGCGTACCAGCCATTAAAGGCATATCCTTCGGCGGTGGCTTTGACATGTGCTCTCGTCTAGGCTCCGAAGTAAACGATGCTTTCACCATGAACGGTGACAAGATTACAACAACTACCAATAATAGTGGTGGTATCCAAGGCGGTATTACTAATGGTTTACCGCTCGTTATGCAAGTAGGCATCAAGCCAACACCATCCATTTATAAAGAACAACAGTCTGTGTCACTTTCACAAAAAGAGGACACATTACTCACCATTAAAGGTCGTCACGACCCATGCGTAGCGCTTCGTGCAGTGCCTGTAATCGAAGCCGTTACAGCCCTCGTCATTCTTGATTTCTTAGGAGATATTGACCATGAACTTAGATGAAGTACGCGTTAAGATTAACGACATAAACGACCAAATGCTCGCCCTCTTCAAAGAGCGCATGGAACTCTCCAAGGACGTTGCGGCGGCAAAAAAAGAAATGAATAAAGCCATTTATGATGCAAAACGGGAACGGGATATTCTCGACAAAGTAACGAGAGATGCAGGCCCTGATCTCGATCTATATGCGCGCCGTTTCTTCGAAGCATTATTTAGCTTGAGCCGTACCTATCAGTCTGAACAATTATTCCAAGACAACGAATTCACTATAAAAATGAAAAAAGCCATTGAGCAATCTCCTACCTTGCCGCCTCAACGGGGCAGCGTAGCTTGTGCTGGTGTATTCGGTAGCAATGCTCAAATGGCGTGCGATAAATTATTGCCCCTCAGCCAAATTCACTACGTAACGGGCTTCCGTGCCGTATTTGATGCGGTGGAATCCGGCGAATGTCAATTTGGTGTATTACCTATCGAAAACAGCTCCAATGGTTCTGTAAAAGAAGTATATGACCTCTTAGAAGAGCGCAAATGCTATATTGTACGCGGTACACGCCTTTGGATTTCTCACGATCTACTCGTGAAGAAGGGCACGAAACTTGAAGATATTCATACTATTATCTCTCATCCTCAAGCATTGGGCCAATGTAGTCACTTCCTAGATACATTAGAGGGCGTAGAATTACGTTCCTTCGATAATACGGCTCGTGCAGCACAAATGGTAGCAGCTAGTGATGATCCAGGTGTCGCAGCTATTGCAGCACCTCAATGTGCAGACTTGTACAACTTGTCACCATTGATGCGCAATATCCAAAATAGCGATAACAACTATACGCGCTTTATCTGCATCAGCAAGGACTTCCATGTGTACCCAGGGGCCAATAAAATCTCTGTAGTAACCACAGCAAGCCATGCTCCAGGTGGTCTTGGTACATTGCTTACCAAATTTGCTAACATCGGCGTAAACCTTACAAAGCTCGAATCCCGCCCTATCGTAGGCCATAACTTTGAGTTCTTGTTCTACCTCGATTTAGAAGCATCCTTAGCGGATCCAAAGGTATTATCCGTTCTAGCAGAACTTCATACATCACAAGATAAGTTCCGCTTACTCGGCAACTACCCTGAAAACTAATATATTCATCTGTACTAGTACCTATAAGGGCATATATAGTACAATGAATATAGTTATAAAACTTCAATGGCTAATAGGTACCAGCCTATTAGCCATTCTATGTATATTGACCTAGGAGGTCCTATGAAATTTGGTTTACTTGGCCGTACGTTGGGCCATAGCTTTTCCCCTCGCATTCATAGTGCGTTAGGGAATACAAATTACGAATTATTTGAAAGAGAACCAAGCCAATTGCAAGAGTTCTTTGATGACCAAAAATTACAAGGCATCAATATTACCTTCCCTTACAAGGTAAATGCCCTTGAAGCTTGTGATGTAGTTGACCCTCGTGCGCAGCGCATCGGTTGTGTGAATACAATGGTCCGCAAAGACGGTAAATGGCATGGCTATAATACAGACTATGATGGCTTTGTATTTACACTACAACATGCTGGTATCGATGTATCTGGCAAGGAATGTATCATCCTTGGCGATGGCGCTTCCTCTGCTACCGTTCACGTAGCACTCGAGGACTTAGGGGCAAAGAGTATCACTCATTTGTCTCGTAAAACGGCTCCGTTCTATAACGATGCACCTAATTACTACGAAACAGCGCAGATTATTATCAACTGCACACCTATCGGTATGTATCCTCACAATCCGGCTAGCCTCATCGATCTAATGCAGTTCTCCAAGCTAGAAGGTGTTGTCGACCTTATCTATAATCCACGCCGCACGATTCTATTACTACAAGCTGAAATGATGGATGTTCCTCACTGTGATGGCCTGCCATTCCTTGTGGCACAAGGCGTTGAGGCGGCTAACCATTTCCAAGGTGAAAGCTTTGGCACCAAAGAAATCGAGCAAATCTTACGGGATATGCGCCGTGAAAAGGAGAATATCATTCTCATCGGCATGCCTGGTGTAGGTAAAACAACAGTTGGTAAAGCCCTTGGGGAAGAAATGGGCCGTACCTGCGTTGATGTAGATCAAGAACTAGAAAAAGAAATCGGTGACATTTCCACCTATATTACGGAACAAGGGGAACCAGCATTCCGTGAAAAAGAAGCGGAAATGATTGCAAAACTCGGTACTCAAACAGGACTTGTGATCTCCACTGGTGGTGGCTGTGTAACAGTACCTAAAAACTATGCACACCTACGCCAAAATGGTCGCATTTACCAATTAACACAACCAGTAGAAAACCTATCTACCTCTGGTCGTGTTCTCTCTAGTGGCGGTATCGAGCGCTTACGCGAACTAGAAGCAACGCGTACACCAATGTATGAAAGCTTTGCGCAATGCATCGTAGAACATAATCGCAATGCGCCAGAAACAGTAGCGGCAATCCTAGAAGACTTTGAAGCAAACTTATTGTAAGAGTTTATATATCATATTTGTAAAATACTTTACAGATACATCGGTAAGAGTATCTATATCTGAATTGGTAAAATCCTCAACAGATTTATAAGTAATTATATTTACATCTGTATTTCTAGATAAAACTAAAACTCATATCATGAAATAATGATATAAGGGTTATAGGACAAAACGTGTTGGTTTTATAGGGGATGGAGCCAGTAAATTACTGCTTCCATCGCCATTTTAAGTTCTTTTGATAAACTTAGAGGGTGGACAAAATGTGTTGGTAAAAAGTCCCAAACCCCTTGATTTTACTGGCTTCAATAAGGTTATATCTTCTTAGAAAATCGTGTTCTAAGTGGAGGGAATAATCATGCTGGTAAGATGTATAAATTGTGGATTTTCTTGTCAAAAATATGGGAAAACTAAAGCTGGATCACAACGATGGCATTGTAAGCAGTGTAACATCACCTTTACACAAACTATTGATAATACTACTAAATGTTTTCATCGATTTCTAAATTGGTTATTTAGTAAAGAAACACAACAGGACATGCCTGGGCAGGGCCGTACATTTCGTAGACAGATAGCTGATTTCTGGCAAATATGGCCTATGCCGCCCAAAATTGAAACCTCGAGAGATGTGGTATTCGTTGATGGTATTTACTTAGCTAAAAAAGCTTGTATTTTGATCTGTTATGATGGTGAATATGTATTAGGGTGGTATTTATGTAGGTCAGAACAGTCTCGCTCATGGCAAGCTCTTATGCAGCGAATAGCGACACCCATTGTGGTCGTTTCTGATGGTGGACCTGGTCTTAGAAAAGCATTAAAAAAAGTTTGGCGTACCGCCAAGCTTCAACGTTGTATTGTTCATGCCGTATGGCAAGTGCATCGCTACACTACTAGACGACCTAAGACGTTAGCAGGCATTATGTTAAAAGATTTAGCAAGCGATTTATATAGTGTAAAAACACAGGAAGATGCACAAATATGGATTCAACGATTATTTAATTGGAGAGTGACTTTTAAAGAGTTTCTAAGTGAAATGACACGTGATAGTAATGATAATTTAAGAGCTACGCATGAACGCTTATTAAAAGCCTATAACTCTCTAGTGGTGTTAATTAATACAGAGACAATGTTTCGATATTTAGATGAAACATTGGTGTTAGATAAAGAATGTCCGAGGACTAATAACCCTATTGAAGGTGGGGTAAACGCACAACTCAGACGTTTATTGCGGTACCATCGAGGGATGTCTGTAGAAAAACGCATAAAAGCGGTCTTTTGGTGGTGTTATTTACACTCACCAAGACCGCTTCCTGCAAAAGAAATACTTAAGGTAATGCCAACTGATGCGAGTATTTCTAAAATATATAGATCTATGAATGAAAGAGCCCAACTTCAAGGCATAATTCCAACTTGGGGGGATGCCATTTCTTGGGGTGATTTGCATAACTATGACAAATTATCTTTCAATGATTGGGATTAAAGTACCAACACGTTTTGTCCTATAACCCTGATATAAACTGAAAAGCAGTAGCTATCCTAAAGATAACTACTGCTTTTTTATATGTCCTATGTATTATATATATTTGTAAAATCTACCATCTGCAATTACAATGTAATTACAAATAAAATTCAAAAAAGTTACCCGCCTATTAATATAAAATCGATACAGTATTCATATCATAGCAGTCACAACCGAAAGAACGTTAGGAGAGATATTATGAAAACCGTAAACCTACAGGTCCGCATCAACGAAGAGCTAAAACAAGAAGTATCTAGCATATTAAAAGCACAAGGTCTATCATATACATCCATGCTTGACGCACTATTTCGTCAAATCATTAAAGAACGTCGCATTCCGTTTGCCATTGCATTACCGACGGCACCTACAGACGAAACACCTACACCAAGTACGCTCAACAACGGCACCTACGAACAACCCCGAACTACATTAAAAGCATCAGATACTATCAGTATATATAGATCAGCAATCTCAACAGAAGTGGAAATATCCTTCGACACAATCGATAAAACAGGTGTTCTTAACATCCGCATTAACCCAAAAGTAAAAACACTTACTACAGCAATTTTAAAAGAAATGGGATTAACTATATCTCAAACTATAACACTTGTGTCTAAGCAAATACAATTCGCTAAAGATATTCCTCCAACTATACATCGTCCCGAATGGGTTGATGCGATAAATAATAACTTATGGACTGAAGAGGATTTAAACGCTAGAGTCCAGACTGGACTTAATCAGGCTGAAAATGGGCTTGGTGAATCTGCAGAAAAAGTCTTTAATGAACTTCTTAAAGATTTATAAGTAATGAATACATTACAGGAGATACAAAACATATAAAAAAGTCGGCTTTCGCCGACTGTTTTAATGCACTTTTATGCGTTTGTGTTGTTGTTCATCGAAGACGCCATCTACGTCGAGGGTATCGAGGATGCGCTTTAGTTCATGCACATCGATTTGACCTGGTGCCGACGCTTTTCCAGCGGAGGCAAAGGTCATAGCATTACCAAATAATGCACCTGCTGCGCGTGTAACAGTCCCCAATGGCCCCATGGCCATCGTGATGATTGGATCAGACGGATACAAGGCTTTAACTTCAGCCGTTGCCTCAAGGAGGGTTAATACATCCCCTGTTGTATGAGGCATAACGGCCATCTTTGGTACATCCGCCAAGAATTTTTTCATTTGAATGAGACGATTTACAATAACCTCGTGGCTTGGTGTACCATGGAAATCATGATTACTCATAACTATCGTTACACCATGCACCTTGGCAAACTCTATCGTTTTAAGCATTCTATCTTGATCGAAGAATAACTCAATATCGATAGCATCTACTAATCCAGTCGGAATAAGACGCTCTAGCATTGTGAAATAATCTTTGGTAGAAATAGACTTCTCACCGCCCTCACCTTTTGTACGCCAAGTAAATAACAAGGCACGGCCTTTCAACTGAGGTTTGATGAGCATTAACAGTTCAATAATAGAGTCAATGGAGTGGGCCCGCTCGTAATAGTCAATGCGCAGCTCCACAACGTGACACGGCGTATTACATGCAACCGCAGTGGCATCTAAAATTTCTTTCATGGTTGTGCCCACAATAGGAACACATATCTTTGTACCCTTATCACCGAGTACAGTATGACCGATACGGACCATAATAACTCCTTTCCGTCCCACACGGTGAGACAAATGACTTACCTTAAACTTAACTATATACCAATATTTTTGTAAAAGCAATCAATCTGCCCATATTGGATTGCTATTCACTAAAAACGTATGAAAGCCTGTTATTATGCACTAAAACAGTATTCTTAGATTAACGATTAACATCACTTTTTGTTATGTCCAAAACTTTAGGACTAATAAAATATGATTATATTATATGAACCTTACAAAACTAGTTATACAAAAAAAGATACCTTGCTCAACTGCTGTAATAGTTAAGTAAGGTATCTTTTTAATTTTAATCATGTTGCACGGATATTCTTCGAGCTTGAAAGCCCATATAAACTAATAGCAAGCCTGTAATGCTAAATACATAGGATATACCAATGTAGGTGGATACTATACTTGCAAATACAGGGCCTACCATAGACCCAAATTGTTGCGCCGTCGTTGTCATACCAAACATGCGCCCTCTAAAGCTTGGATCTGTATTCAGTGTGACAGCAGCACTCAAAGATGGATTAATACCTACAATACAGGAGCCAATAAGTACTTGTAGTACGCCAAACCACCAAATACCAACAGGTAAGCTTTGCAATAAGAGGACAACACCACTGCCTAACATACAGTAGGAAATCGTTTTAAAGTAACCTCTTCGTTCTCCAATACGTACCCAAATATTGGTCGTTAAAGAACCTGCTAATCCACCGATACTGAGGATGGTACCAGAAATAATCGCAGCCCCCTCCATTGTGCCTTGCATATCCCCTACATAAAGCGCCAAAATAGGCTGTAGCATCATAATGGCACATTGCATAAAGAAGAAAATCCACAATAGCCGTACTAATACTGGCTGTTGTTGGACTGCTTTAAAGTCCTCACGCAGGGATGTAGATTTTGTAGGGTGAGTAGCTTGCTCTTTTTCATCAGCACCTACAGTATGTAATTTTGGTTCTTTTACAAAGAATAATACCGCTAAGGTAGCGATAAGTACAACAATACCAGACACATAAAATACAGGACGCATGCCTACGATACTTTCAATGGCACCACCTAAAAATGGACCAACCACATTGCCTAAAATTAGGCCTGTTTGGAAAATACCAAGAGCGCGGCCTACCTGTTTCTCATCGACGCTGAGGGACACCATGGTCATAGCCGCAGGATAAAATCCATTGGCAAAGCCCACAAAGGCACGGCCTAGCAATAGTTCATACTCATTACTAACCATGCCAATAAGAACATAGGAAACGGCAATAGCAAAGCCAGCTCGTAAGGCCATCCGTTTCTTGCCCTTATTATCCGCAATTTTACCCCATATGGGCGCCATAATGCCAGCGATGAGGAAGGTAATGCCAAAGACAAGGCCAGACCAAAGGGCTACATCATCCTTTGGTACACCTAATTCCAATAGATAGATAGGCAAGAAAGGAATAATCATGGTGTAGCATATAGCAAGCACAGTCATACTAGCCGTAATAATCCATACATTACGCATGCCACCTCGAGCATCATATTCAGTTGTACTCATATTGACCTCCTCCCCATATAATCGTATAGCTATATAACTTGTTTAGCTCATCAAAGGTATCAAGCTCATCAAGCAACCGAGCTTATTTACTCAAAAATTAATACAGATATAAAGAAGAGCCGCATACGAAACGCGACTCTTTCAATACATTACCTAACAGATAGCCATATTAATAGGTACTAACTAGTACTAATACTAGTAATACTAGTATTACTAGCACTTATACTGAAACCTCTAAATTAGGCTATCATTTATTCCGTTGGGAATTTGTGATCCATTACGTCTTGCAAGGAAACTCGTTCCATTACATGACGGAATTCTGCTTGTAAGTGTTGCCATAAAGGTGCCGTCAAGCAGTCATTAAACATCGGACATGGCTCTACATCGTCTTCTAAGCAAGATACGAGAGCAATGGAGTCCTCTGCAGCATATAAAATTTCATATACATTGTATTCAGATGGAGATTTTACCAAACGATATCCACCGTATTTGCCACGTCCACTTTTAACGAGGCCAGCGGAGGATAGACGAGATACAATCCCCTCTAAGTATTTATCGGAAAATCCTTGGCGTTCTGCAATCTCACGAATTGGTACATTTTTTTCTACCCCGTGCTCTGCAATATCCGCCAATATCCGTAAGGCATAACGCCCTTTTGTAGATATTTTCATAAGTTAACCTCTAAGTCATTCATAATATATTTATAGTATATCACAAATTCATACAAAAAATGGTGGGAAATATGATACACTATACATATATCGAAATATTTTATTTGGGTATTTTTTTAATTTCATATAGGAGGATGTTATCTAATGTTAGATAAACTATTTCAACTCAGTGAACGCGGTACAACTGTTAAAACCGAAATTTTAGCTGGTATTACTACGTTTATCACGATGGCGTACATCCTATTCTTGGCGCCAAACATTCTTAGTCTTGCAGGCATGGATAAAGATGCAGTCCTCATCGCTACCGCCTTAGGTGGCGGCCTTGTAACGATTGCTATGGGTTTATTCGTAAACTATCCGATTGCTCTCGCTCCTGGGGTTGGCCTCTTAGCCTTTTATTCCTTTACCGTAGTTCTCGGCATGGGCGTAACATGGCAAACGGCATTAGGTGCGGTATTCATTTCAGGTCTCGTATTCCTCGTATTAACACTTACATCGATACGACAAATGATTGTTGAAGGCATCCCCGCCTCTATGAAGGTTGCCATTACCGTTGGTATCGGCCTCTTCATCGCTATCATCGGCTTAAAGTTATCCGGCTTAATGGCTATCTCCATTAGTTTGTCTCCAAACTCCTTAGGTCAAGTTGTGCAAACGCACGGTAATTTAGTGCCCCCTGCGTCCGAATCGCTCTTAACGCTTGGTAATTTGCACAGTGGCGAAACATTGTTAGCACTATTCAGCCTCATCTTTACAGCTCTATTGATGGCTCGTAAAATTCAAGGTTCTCTCTTGATTGGTGTGGCAGTAACAACAATTCTTTCCTATGCTACTGGCCTTTCCACAATGCCTGAGAACTTCACTGTATTAGCAGTTCCTGATTTCTCTAAAGCAGCATTCCTTCAACTAGATATTCCTGGTGCACTCCATATGGGCTTAATCACGATTATCTTCTCCTTCACCTTCGTAGAATTGTTCGACTCCATGGGTACTTTGATTGGTACTGCTACAGAGGCGAAAATTGCAGATCCTAAATCTGGTAAATTCCCAGGTCTTGGTAAAGCGATGACTGTCGATGCTATCGGCGTTAGTGCTGGCGCATTGCTCGGTACTTCTACGATTACTGCCTTTGTTGAAAGTGCAGCAGGTGTAGGTGCTGGTGGCCGTACAGGCTTAACGGCGGTCACAACAGGCGTATTATTCTTAATTTGCTTGTTCTTGGCTCCTATCGTATCCTTGGTGCCAAACGCAGCAACATCACCTGTTCTTATCATCGTTGGTGCCCTCATGTTAGGTGCTATCAGAAATATCGACTTCGATGATTGGACAGAAGGCTTCCCCGCATACCTTGTTATCGTTTTGATGCCATTCACATATAGCATCGCTAACGGTATCTCTGCAGGTCTCGTTGCATACCCTCTACTCAAGATCATTTCTGGTCGTGCCAAAGAGGTTAACTGGATTATGTACGTATTGGCGGTACTCGTTATCATCCGTTACGTATTCTTCTAATTAACGTATACTCATAATCAAGCTATTAATGAAAGTAACATTTGATTGCTATAATCACTAATACGCTAAGAACTAAATGTATATAAATTACATATACTAAAAGAACCTATCTCCAAAGATATTAGTAATATATCTAGGAGATAGGTTCTTTTTATTATGTACTATTTTCGATAAATGCTAATGCCCTATGATATCAAAAATTGTACTATACATTCTTATTGCTATTTAGTATTAACGAATTGTTTTTACACCAATTAAGTCTGTACGACTTGGATCGATATCTTTTAACGGCACTACATGATCTCTATAAAAATCTGCTTCAGATGCTTTCACAGGCACTTGGAAGAACAAGAAATACGCCATATTATCCTTGTACCACGTAACACTGCGTACTAAGCCCTTATCTACATCCCCTGTATAGTGAACCTCCCCTATTGGAGTAGAGTCGCTCCAATGTACGTCATGATACTCCATTGGGATATATTCTTCAGGCCGTACAGTATCCATAGAGTAGCTCATGCGGAAGACCATCGTATGAGTTACCCAACGGCCACTGCGTTCTTGATACTCTTCACCTTGCTTCCAATATACAGTTTCTAATACATCATTGTCATAAAAATGTGTAGCATAGTATGTATAGCCAAACGGTAAATAACTTGGTACAGATACGTCATAGGACATCTTATGAGATGCATTAATTACACCGCTAGGTAGACCGATGGTTTTGCTAGTAAGTATAGGCCACACAGAATTCGTATGTGTACGCAATGGCAACCCAATCGTTTCATAAGGAGGCCAATCTATTTCAACCTTTTGTTTAACAGGTTCTTCAATATGTTGCTCATCATTGCGGTCACCACGTAGTCGAGTATCATCAGCGGCTACATTACTCACGGGACCTACAGAGTCTACAATTTTGCTTACAAAGCTTTGATTTCTTAAAGAAGCAAAGTAGAGCATATAAACTTTATTATCTTTTTCCCAGTAAGCAATTTTAATAGAGTCTTTACTAGGACTTAACGTATGTACAGCGGTCCCATTAGGGGTAGTAAAGCTAACTGCATCCTTAGCATTATACTTTGTCTTTTCTAATATAGGCGTTACCACTGTATCGATAGCCCAACCCATACGATATACAATATCTGTATTAGAGAAGGTTAGCTTCGGACCAAATTCTCCATCACGGCCCGTTTCTGTATAAACGATTTCTAATACGTCATGGTCCTTGGCTTTTACATCACGTACTGCATAATCTTTAGGCATATAAGACGGAACTTGTATAGGATAGCCAAATTCCTGCGCGGTACTCTCAATATTAGTTTTAACTAAATCATAATCATCAACTTGATCATACCAACGATAACGATCAGCGAGTCTTTTATTATCATCGATGAGCTCTTTATTATCTACATCTCGTTCAACAGGGACGGTATTACCATTTTTATCAATTAATGGGTATGTAGCACTAACTGGCTGTACGCCAAAGGTGCTTACTGTAGTAGCCATCGCGGCACATAAAACAGCAGATGTTATTATTTTCTTCATATTCTCTCCTCTTTAAGCGGGTTACATACGTTTCCCCTTTATTCCAAGTAAGTCACTACGTGAGCTATCTACATTTTTACAGGCTCCACATGTTCCTTATAGAATTCAGCATCAACTGATTTCACAGATTCTAAGAACAATAAGGAATATGCCATACCGTCTTTTGTCCACGTAATGCTGCGAATTAGTTGTGCTGCTGGATCCCCGGTGTATAAGACTTCGCCAGATTCACCTTGTTCAGACCATTCAAAGTCCTTATACTCAGTAGGAACATACGGTACATCTTTTACATCTTCCACTGAATAGCCCATTCTATAAACGAAAATACTACCAGAGTTTCTCTTCCCAACTCGATATGTTTGGGAATTTTTTATAAAATATACAACCTCTAATACATCATTTTTGTCTTGCCGCACTGTATAGATTTCATAACCATAAGGGATATAACTAGGTACCTCAGCCTCATATGGAAGCTTCTTTGCTGCCTCTAATAGCTTTCCGTTAAAAGTATGCGCCTTTTTTGTATTCTCTATAGGCCAATCATGAAAGTGCCACTGTAAACTATCAGTTCTAGGCTCTACATTTTTAAAGTTATGTCCGAGCTTAAGTGTTTTAGTGGATCCAGCCTGATCTATAGTATCAGGAGTATCTACCGTTTCTGCTGTGGCCATTCCTACAGATAATAACCCAGCAGCAATAACAGCTAAAAGGGACTTATACATTATTTTTCTCATATTTTTTCCTCTTTATAAGCGATTACAAATTCTACCGCTATTACACAATATATTGTTCTAGATACAATTTGTATAACATCAGTTTATCTGCTAAGGAATCATTCGTTCTTTATTATATTCATCAATTGTTTTGTTTGAAATCTTCGTAACCGGATAGTTTCCTAATAATTCATAACGTGAGCTATCTATATTTGTTACAGGTACCACATGTTCCTTATAGAATTCAGCATCAACTGCTTTCACAGGTTCTAAGAAGAATAAGGAGTACGCCATGCCACCTTCCGTCCACGTAATGCTACGGATCAATTGTACTCCTGGCTTACCTGTATAATACACCTTGCCAGATTCGCCTTGTTCAGACCACTCATAGTCCTTATACTCTGCAGGAATATACGCTGTATCTCTTACGGTATCCACGGAATAGCCCATTCGATAGGCCATAACATTAGTAATAAATTTATTCCCAGCCTGATAGATAGGTGCACCTTTTTTGTAATATACAACCTCTAGCACATCATTTCGATCAAGACGTGCTGTATAAAGCTGATATCCAAAAGGTATATAACTAGGTGCCTCAGCCTCATACGGTAATTTCTGAGTAACCTCTGCTATCCCCTTAAAGTTACGAGCACTGTCTTGAGTCATTATAGGCCAGCCTACTAATTGCATTCTTGGTATTTGTATAATTAGAGAAGCATTATTCATGTTTGGCGTAACATTGTTAGACTTAGATGCGGCCTCAGAATGATTAATCGATACAGACTGATCAACAGTATCTGCGGATACATAGCTTATAGATACTAAACCAACAGCTATAGCAGCTAAAATGGATTTACATATTAATTTTTTCATATTCTCTCCTCATTAAGCGATTATACGCTTTATATAATGATATATTTCTTTATATATATCAAAAATCCCATTATTATTCTGTTGCTCGTGCTACTTCATAAAACCTTTATAAAATCTATCCTGTAAGTAAGTTCTCCTAATAAAAGAGCTATATTATATTTTTGCAAAAAAATCCTACTGAACGCTATATCATAATAGAGTTCAATAGGATTGTTGTATCATTATTTAGTTAATGGCGGCATAATAGCATCTTGTTCAAGTTGTCTTCGTCTTTTAGCCGAATAGTCAACAACTTTAATTTGAACTACACCTACAGAGTTTACCATAGCTTCTGTAAAAGTAAACTCACGACCTGTCTGATGTTTCATCAATACTTGTAAGCCATGAGACTTTTCATCAATAGCCTCTAAATAGGTAGCCTCTCCACGACCCATCACACTAGAGTATACCGAGCTATATTTACATGGTATATCTCCACCTGAAACGAGTGCTTCATCGCTACCATCAATTTCAATAAATACATGTGGATTCGCTTGAATCAAACTAAACTTCTTTCCCTCATAATGGCCATGTACATAGATATAAAGTACCTCATCTATAAATTCATATCCAAAATGTAAGGGCACCACGTAAGGGTAATCACCATCCATCAGACCTAGATGAATGATACGAGTGCTACTTAAAATACCTTTAATTTCATCTATATTGGTAACCATGCGATCTTGTCGTCTCATAATAGCCTCCACCGTTTTACGTAAAATATACTCTATGTATCATTATAGCAAATTTTAGAAACCTTTTAAGCTAAGTATTCTCTTAAAATGAATAATTTATCTTTTATTCGTATATTAATAATACTATTTTTTCTATATGTCCACTGTGTAAATACATTTGACTTTTTACAATAGATACTGTATTATAAGAAAATAGTTTTATAGATTCTATAGATTATAGAGGCTATGGTTATCCATGGCTTTTTATATTTGTAGATAGTTTGTAGAAAAGAGGTCTTTACTATGTCTGATACGCATCAGTTAAAACGAGGTCTTAAGAACCGGCACGTACAATTGCTCGCCATTGGCGGTGCCATTGGTACAGGCTTGTTCTTAGGCTCCGGTCGAGCCATTCACTTGGCCGGTCCATCCATTATTTTCGCCTACCTTATTACAGGTATTATCTGCTTCTTCATCATGAGAGCATTAGGCGAATTGTTATTATCCAACTTGAATCACCACTCCTTTATCGATTTCGTCGAGGATTATTTAGGTGATCGAGCTGCCTTTATCACAGGATGGACATACTGGTTCTGTTGGCTTTCACTAGCCATGGCAGACTTGACGGCCGTAGGCCTCTATATGCAGTACTGGATACCGTGGCTACCCCAATGGATTCCAGCCTTGATTGTCCTTGTCGCCTTACTATTAATGAATTTAACAGCTGTAAAATATTTCGGCGAAATGGAGTTCTGGTTTGCCTTGATTAAGGTAATTGCCATTATCTCCCTCATTATTATCGGTATCATCATGATTTTCACAGGCTTTACTACTGATGCGGGTGTCGCCGCCTTTAGTAATATGTGGAACTATGGAGGATGGTTCCCGAACGGAACGATGGGCTTTATCTTATCATTCCAAATGGTTGTATTTGCTTTCACAGGCATCGAGCTCGTTGGTCTGACAGCAGGTGAAACGGAAGATCCTGAAAAGGTTATTCCTATGGCCATCAACAATATTCCATTGCGTATTATTTTATTCTATGTGGGCTCTTTGGCCATCATCATGAGCATTTACCCTTGGACGGCCGTTAACCCATCTGCTAGCCCATTTGTAGCCGTATTTACCGCTGTTGGTATCGCCGCCGCTGCAGGCATTGTAAACTTCGTGGTACTCACCTCTGCTGCATCCGCTACTAACTCGGGTATCTTTAGTACAGGCCGTATGATTTATGCCCTTGCTAAACGCGGTCACGCACCTAGCTCTATGCGTCGCTTAACGCACAGCAGCGTACCGTACCAAGCAACGATTTTCTCTGCAGCCGTATTATTGATTACGGTTGTACTTAACTACGTAATGCCTGAAGCAGTATTCGTTATGATTACATCTATCTCTACCTTCTGCTTCATCTTTATTTGGGCCATGATGGTTATTTGTCACCTCAAATATCGCAAGAAAAACCCTGAGTTAGCGGCACAATCTAAATTCAAAATGCCACTATATCCAGTAATGAATTACGTGATTCTCGGCTTCTTCGTTTTCGTTCTAGCTATTCTAGCGCTAAACGAAGATACGCGAATCGCCCTCTTGTTCACACCAATTTGGTTCGTTATCCTTTGGGCCTTCTACTCCATGCTTAACACGGACGATGAAGATGCTCTTGGAGAAGAACTGATCGAGATGGCTGGCGTAAAAGAAATTTACAAAAAACCGAAAAAAGACGACTCTGATGACTACGTAATCTAATAAAAGTCGATTACATAAGCTAATAAAAGATGTCTACGTAACACAACAAAGAGCCCGTGCATAGCACGGGCTCTTCTTTTACTTCATAGTAGGGAAGTTTTGTTGTTCATATTGTTGTTGATACGCCGGAAGATTGCTTGTATCTTCATCGTAGTTAAAGATCGTTTTGCTGCGATATCCACCTTGCGTAATGATGATATCGATAGAGGACGGTACCTCTTGACCAGTGCGCTCTAAATGGTTAACTAGTTCTTGTAAAGCTTCAGCTTGACGCAAAGAACCAGTCATGTATTTACCTTTAGATAAACCTGTGTTTCTAATCACTTGACCATTATGTACTTGGCCTCTAATATCTACATAATAGAAACGTACAGCTGCCTTATCTCCCGTAGGCACTGCTTTAACATAAATAGTTTTCCAGTTCTTTTTAACCATAGCTTTAGTAGCGTCTGCTAATTTATTAGACAAACGTTGTGTTTCTTTATTAGTGGCTTTGGATACACCATTTACCTGTTGAATTTCATCATTCATCGGCATTTCGATAGGTGCTACAATGGGTTCTTGTTGTACCTTTTTCGCATCTGCAGGTTGAACTGCCAACACACCAACGGCTGCCATTACAGCTAACGTTGTAAGAGCAAATTTCTTCATTATATCTCTCCTCAGATAGGACTCCCCAAACAAATTATATTTTACACAATACATTATACGCATTAGGCTATTTAATATCAAGCCTATCTTATTTTTCAGGACCATTATTCTTAATTATTTGATTCCAATGTTCAAATCTTGCAATATTATAACTCATATCCATATATTTAATATTAAAAGATGTAATAGATTTAAGATCGTTATAAAGCTCCATCTCATCAGTATTGGTATTCCAGAATACCATCATATTTTCATATACAGGTATACCATAATACTGTTCAGCTTTTAAAAATTCAAATGGTAAATTCATGTTAGGCTTCGCGTAGATAAGAGGACTAACAGTAAGCAAATAGGTATCTCCTACCTTACCATTCATGTATAAATCTCTAGGAATTAAAGAGTCTGATATTACTTTATCTTTTTGAATACCATGTTTACTAACATTTTTATTTTGAACAGAAATTGAGTCTGTATTCACTATTTTACTAGCAGATAAATCGGGGCTTAAGATATATTTCGTATTCCCATCAGAAGCTATAATTTTACCATCTATATAGTCTAGTGAAGCGGAGAATTTATCGAATTTATACCCGATAACATTAGTGCTTAAAGATGTATCATTAATCTTAAAAATTAAAAGTTGATATAACTTCATATCAGAAATAGCATCATTAGAACGTGCAAGGAGATATAATTCATTATTAACGATAAGAGAGTCAAAAATATAACAGTTATATGCTTTCATGATAGGCAATACATCAACTACATAAGATTCAGAGTAATTACTTGCATTTATAACGGTTAGGCTTGCATTAGGATTACGATTAAGATCAACTGTAATATCTTTCTCTAGAATTATCCCTTGTTTCGGCAAAATACGTATCTCATTTCTCGTACCACTAAAGTGCAAAGCACACAAAACAAGAATAAGAAAAATAATAAAACTTACAATATAATGTTTCTTTATCCATCGCAACATAGAACCACCTCTCTCTTACTTATAGTATAGCTAACTTTATAGTCTAATAAAAGAAAAAGACTTTTACCAATTTTTGACCAGATATTCTATCAATCATCGGTAAAAGTCTTTTATCTTATAACATAACTATATTTTTTGAACTAGTTACTAAAGTCAGTATCTACAATAGCAAATTGTGTATATTCAGGGCAGCGTTTTTGCATTTCTGCTTTAATTTTTTCTAATGTACCATGCGGATCTTCTTCGTCAAAGTCAAAGATAATATCGTAGTAAATAACTTTCTTTTCTTCTTGTACGTAGAACGCATGTACTTGTACTACATGTGTATATAGACTTACAACTTGATCGAGAGCTTGTCTTATTTCAAGCACTTCTAAACTTGGTTGGTTTTCAGCATATACGCCAACGGTCATAGCAATACCAAATTTTTTATAAAGATGAACGGCGATACTTTTTGTTAGTGGATGAATATCTGCCATAGTCATCGTATCTGGCACTGTAATATGAACAGATCCAATTGTCTCACCAGGACCATAGCTATTTAATACTAAATCATATACACCGCCCACATTTGGATGTTGAGCGATAGTTTCTTTAATTTCACGAACTAAGTTATCATCTGCACGAACGCCAAGCAAGTGATTATACATTTCTTTTAAAATGTCATAAGCAGCTTTCAAAATTAAAACAGAGATAGCGGCACCTACATAACCTTGAATATCAAAGTCAAAGAAGAATACTAAAGCTGCAGATACTAATGTAGCAAAGGTAATTACCGCATCAAAGAGGGCATCGATACCAGATGCTACAAGTGCATCGGATTTATATTTCTCACCTTGTGCCTTAATATAACGGCCCATCACTACTTTCACAACAATAGCAACGGCGATAATCGCCAAGCTCGGAATATCAAAGGTAGATACCTCAGGGTGAAGAATTTTTTCAATAGATTCCTTGAGGGATCCAATGCCTGCACCAAGAATGATGAAAGCAATGGCCATGGTAGTCATATATTCGATACGACCATGACCAAATGGATGCTCCTTATCAGCACCCTTAGCTGCTAATTTTGTACCAACAATGGTCAATACAGAGGACAAAACGTCTGTTAAATTATTTACCGCATCAAGGATGATAGCGATAGAGTTAGACGCAAGGCCTACAATCATTTTAAAAATAACGAGAACGACGTTACCTATAATACCTTTTATACTAGCAAGCGTAATCCCCCGATTACGTGCTGCACTATTTTCTTGCAAAATCATATTAAACTACACCTCTTACATTCAATTAACTAAGCTATAAATCGAAGCCTATCGATTTATTTACATTCCTATTATAGCTTATCGATTATCATTTGTCATTATATTTTTTGAAAAATTTTTATAAAATCGTTGATTTTACTGAGTTATCAATGATTCTCATTTCTCAATTAGAATATTTGATGTATTGTGACTTCACAATCTATAGTATAGATCCATTGTTAACAAACTACTATCTAATTATTAATACGTAATATATATTACGCACTTTTTGATACTTACCTAGTGATAAGTAAAAAAGTAATTAGAAGTAATTATGCGGTAACCATAATACGCTCGCCTGTGCGTATGTGTGTAAATACAACCTTTTGGGCACGCAATTGGAGCGGCTGCCCCGTTGGTTGTGCGCCATATAAGGTATCCCCTACGAGAGGGTGACCTATATTGCTGAAAGCCACACGAATTTGATGTGTTTTTCCTGTGTACAAACGAACTAAAACCTCTGTATATCCACATTCTTGGGAGTTATACACAGATTTGTCCACATTTTGACCACTTTTATCCACATCTGGTAGTTCTATATCCACATTTTTTGATGCCATATCCACAGAATTTTTGGACTTATTCACAGACTTATCCACAGGCTGTGATTGATGTCTACATAGGACGGAATAATCTGTACGAGTCTCTTTTCCATTAGGATTTACTTCGTAATGAATCCCATCAGCACTGCGTTCCATAGATAATACCAAGGAATCCTCATCAGCTTCTACAATACCTTCCACAGTAGCCATATACCACTTTTCAAAGGTATTATCATCCATTTGCTGTTGATAAAGACTTTGAGCTAAGCCACTTTTAGCAATCACAATACAGCCCGTCGTATCTCTATCTAAGCGGTTCAAGAAACGTACCTTTCGCTTAATGCCATGTTCTTTAAAGTAAAAGGCCACACTATTGGCAAGGGATACTTGGTCTTTAGAGTTTACCGTCACACCAGCCGGTTTATCCACAATGAGGAGATCATCATCTTCATATAAGATATGTAGATTCATTTCAATTGGTTCGTGATCTATTTTTTCCTTCGCCATGGCAATCCAAATCTCGTCACCTTCGGAGATAACATCCTTTGGCGTCGCCTTATGTCCGTTGATGTGGATTAGTTTTTCCTCAAATAACTTTACTAAGGATTTACGAGGATATTTTATATCTAGTACTGCACCTAATGTAATATCCTGTTTTTCACTACCTGCAGCGTCTATATCTGCGGCAGTTACGGTCCACAAAATATCATCGGGACGGTGTGTTTTTCTCGCCATTAGTATCTCCTTTCTACGAGCTCATTGTCTCGTGGCATATAGTTCAGTAGCGAGCTTGGTTGAACCGCTCGACCACGTATATTCGTTTGTTCAAAGGTAATGGTCAGCTCTTGCTTAGGGCGCGTTATGGCCACATAGAACAAGCGCTTTTCTTCGTCTTCACGGCCTTCTACAATGGCAAAAGGACTTGGGAAGGTACCTTCGTTGAGGCCTGCTAGGAATACATGGTCAAACTCGCTCCCCTTTGCTTGATGGATGGTAATGATAGGAATGCGATCTTCATTTCGTACCTGTTGAGCTGGCTCACCTGCGGTAAGGGCCGCCATCTGCAAGATTTGATTTAATCGAGCTAACCCAGCCGGGCCTTCATAGGCAGCATCTAATTTTTCCATAATGCGATACAAATCGCGTATATGCTCTACCTTCGCCGCTTCCCCATGGGATTTATAGTACTCTAGAACCCCCATTTGATTCATAATGTACGCCAATAACTTCGTTGGCAATTCCGTATAGGCCTTTCTACGTAATGTTGCCATTTGGGACGCAATATTGGTAAAAGCAGCCTTATACTTGTTAATTGCCACCATACGCCCAGTCGTTGTAGGCACGATATTTTCTTTTACTGCATAGATTAAAAGCTGTGCTGTGGCCAAGATATCGTCCATCGCATTGTGCGTAGGCTCATGATTGATAGGAAACTCTGATGCTAGGAAGCCCAGTTTATGATTTGGCAAATTAGGATAGAAGCGACGGTAAATATCGAGTGTATCGTAGATAGCCTTGAATTCTGGATTACCTAAATTATGGCGTGCCAATTCATTCGTAAAGATGGTTACGTCATAATTTACATTGTGGCCTACGATAATGGCATTCTTGGAGAATTCCTTAAAGGCTTGTAGCACTATAGCTGGCTCTTCGCCGTGTTCCTGTAAATACGCATCAGAGAAGCCGTGTACCTCTTCGGATTGTCCTACAGGTACGCCGGGGTTGATAAAGCGTTCAAAGGTTTCTAGGACCTGCCCATTTTCATCGATGCAGATGGCCGCAATTTGAATGATACGATCCTGGGACGTATCGGTACCGGTACTTTCTACGTCATACACCACAACCTCATGATGTTCTAAACCACTGACGAGCTTCGCATAAGGCTCTGCTTCAAAGATAGGCATATCCATAAAGTCCGTCAATTTTAAGCCCACTTGTCGCGTCTCAGGGCTTTCAATAGCTGCGATACGAGCGTCACCGATACCAGCAACATAGCGTTTTATAATGCGCTTAGCGCTAACGGAGTCATTCGGGTTCATAAGCAATTTAAAGTAGGCCATAACGTCTTTGATTTCTTGGCGCCTAAAGAATTTAAACTCATCAATAATCATAAAGTGACGGCGTTCGTCTTCAGGTTTTTCATTGTTGAGGCGTTCAAAGGAGTCGCTCAGCCGTTGCGCCTTTTTATTATCCCGCACTAAAACGCCAATATTAGCATCCTTTGGCAAGGCGCAGATAGCTTCATAGATATACCTGCCCTCAAGATAGCTATTTTTACAGCCTTTAATGAGAACAGGCTTCCCCTTTCTTTCACTATTGGCGCGAGGCAATTCAGTATATATAGAGCCTACCAGATCAGGGAACATATTCTGCAATGTTTTAAAAGCCATCGTAAAGAGCGTCCAGTTAGAACGGTAGTTTTCGTAAAAAATGATTTTTAAAGGCTTAAAGTCCGCATCAAACTGCTTGAGCAAACGAAATGGATCGGACCCACGCCATTCGTATATAGTTTGGAAATAATCCCCACATAATAGGACGTGATTACCTTCCCAAAGCATTTCAAGTACCTTGTACTCTAGTACGCCTGTGTCTTGCATTTCATCTACAGAGATATAGTTGTAACGGCTACGCCAACGCTCACGAACTACGGGATCTTGGAATAGACGATGAACACCACAGATGAGGTCCGTGAAATCTAGACCATGTACAGAGGCTAAACTTTCATCATAGGCGGCAATCCATTCGTGCCCATGGTTCAAGAAGTCATGAAGTTCACTATAAAGAACATTCCCAAAGCTAGAAAACTGCTGCTCAATTGCGGCACGTTGTTCCTTCTGCAAACGCTCAATAGTTCGTCTATAATCGCCTACGAGATCATCAGAATAGAACCCATATAAGGAGCGATATTCTTTCACCATACCGATGATGTTGGCAAAGGACATTTCTCGCAATTTACCTGGACGATACGGTTCAGACAATTCCTTGCAATCCTCTTCATCAAAGATAGTTACATCCGTATACAAGGTTTCATTGCGCTTCCCCTCTTGTTGGAGTACGAAAAAGCAAAAGCTGTGGAATGTACTAACCTCCACAGCCTTTGCAGGACTGCCTACGAGCGATTGAATGCGGTCTTTCATCTCGTTTGCCGCCTTGTTCGTAAAGGTCATGCACAAGATATTCTCCGCCTTCGCATAGCCGCCCTCGATGAGGTGAGCCACTCGATAAGCAAGTGTATTCGTTTTTCCCGTCCCAGCGGACGCTAACAAGAGGATATTCTGTTCAACTTCATCAATAACGCGTTGTTGTTCACGATTGATAAGCATGATAGCCTCCTATTTTAAAAAGCCGTACCATCCGGCAGCAATGAGCATTGGAATAGGGCCTAGAATTGCAGTTAAAGCCCATACGCCCAAACCAATATCCATAGGAATATTGAGGATATGAACGCATACTAAATACGTCAAAATACCAGTTACTGCATTCATAAATACTCGTTTAAGAGTAAAAAAGGCTACTTTGAAAGCAATGTAGGCTACAGCAACGGATACAACCGCCGAAATAATCGGTGATGCTAATAAAGCTTCCATATTATCCTTTCATTTCTTGGCGGTTCACTACGGCACCGCCTAACGTTAATTCATCGGCATATTCGATATCGCCACCCACAGGAACACCGCGGGCAATGCGCGTTACCTTAATACCACTTGGGCTTAATAAACGTGCCAAATAGAGAGCTGTCGCCTCCCCTTCTACGTCTGGGTCAGTAGCGAGGATAACCTCTTGTACGACACCATCCCGAAGGCGGGCAATCAATTCTTTTACGCGAATATCGTCAGCACCGATGCCCTCCATAGGAGACAAGGCACCTTCCAATACGTGATATAAACCCTTATAGTCACCACTGCGCTCGATAGCAATGACATCGCGAGATGTTTCAACAACCATAATCGTCGTTTGATCGCGGTTCGGATTGCTACAGAATTCACAAGGGTCTTGAGCTGATAAGTTAAAGCAAATAGAACAGTGACGCGTAGCCCCCTTCGCTTCTACGATGGTTTCCACGAGACGGTCTACCTCTTCCTTCGGCATTTCTACCAAATGATAGGCCAAGCGTCTAGCTGACTTGGAGCCGATACCCGGCAAGCGGCGCAACTGCTCTACGAGCCGTTCTAAAGCATTTGTCATTTAGAATAAACCTGTTGGCAAGTTAAGACCACCAGTTACTTTGCCCATTTCTTGAGCCAAGAGGTCGTCTACTTTTTTACTAGCTTCGTTTACAGCCGCCATCACTAAATCTTCTAACATTTCTACGTCTTCAGGATCAACTGCAGTTGGGTTCAATTTCAAAGACTCGATGATTTTTTCACCGTTCATCACAACTGTTACAGCACCGCCACCAACGGAAGCCTCTACTGTACGAGTTTTCAATTCTTCTTGCATTTTTTTCATATCTGCTTGCATTTTTTGAACTTTTTTCATCATGCCAGCCATATTGCCCATACCTTTACCAAACATTGTAATTCCTCCTTTTAGGACCTGTGTCCTATACTAATATTCTAATTGATTTATTCTTCGATGACCTCGACGATGATGTCGTGGTCTTCAGATAGTTTTTCTAATGTTTCTGCCAAGAGAGGATTATTTCGCTCCTCTTCCGTCATATTTGCTGGGTCCCATGCATATTCACGAGCCACCATCACACTATCGATAGGTGCGACCTCAATAGGTGCTTGTGAAAGCATAGTATTACTATCACTTTGCGGGGTTCCCTGTTGCGGTTCGCCCCCATCAGACTTTGGGACAGCTTCCACCTCAATATGTGCACCGCTATCCATAGGGCGTTCTAAGACTTCCCCATCTTCACTGATAACAGTGACGCTATCTAATGGGTGTGGTGGTATATCATCTAAAGATGATACGTAAGATTCCTCCATATCCTCTACAGGCACATCATCAAAGGAATGAACTGGAATATCATCACCAGTTGTGGCACTTACAGCAGCACCGCCCATCTTCTTTGCTAAGAAGGCTAACGCTGCGGCCTTTGCCGCATCTACCGCTCCGGAATCAGGCTTACTTGATTGCTCATCATTAGTTAAATCCATTTGTGTCGGCTGTGCCCCAGATGTTGTATGTACATCCACCATTGGCTCTTGTGGACGTTGTGGCGCTTTTACTTGACGCTGCGTCGTACTGCCAGAGGCCTTTTTATAATCTTTATAGACCTGTGTGAGGGCATCAACGATTTCTACATGTACCGGATAGCCCAGTGTATAGGTGAAAGCATCTGCTGCTTCTGCCAAGTTTACTTCGTTGGTCATTACATTGAGGTGCAATGTATTTTTAAAGGCCATAACAGCCTTGCTTTGGTCTACGTATACAAGTTGACCTTGGCCAATTACGGTAGAGGTCATATTGCGATTGCTGTCTTTCAAGTATTTAATGACATTGGACTGTACATTGCGATACTCTTGAGCCGACAAGATTTGATCACTAATAATAGCTTGCGTACTAATACCTTTTTTACCACGACCTTTAGCTTGATTTCTAGCAGGTCGTTCTGGTGCACTGCTTGTACTTGGTGGCGCCATACCAATACCGCCCATTGGAGGCGGAGCCATACCTACTCCATTCATAGGAGGCGGTGTACTACCTGGTGTACCCATAAGTGGAGGTGTCATGCCTACACTCGCAGGCGGTGGTGTCATCCCCACTCCACTTGGGAGCGGCACAGTACCAACAGTACTATTTTGAGTACTACTCATGGAAGCATTCTGTACAGCAGCATTATCTACAGGGACAAAGCTATTGGCATAACCACCTGGCGGTCCAAAGGAATTAGCAGCGTAAGCAGGTGTAGTTGCAACAGCTGGGCCTCGTTGTTCTAATTGAGCCATGCGGTTCAATAAATCGTTTCGTTCAGATCGTTCTGAAGACTCTAATGCATACACACGGTCTTCTAAGCTTTCATCAACAGAGCTTAATTTAGCACAAAGTACTAAAAGGCCCATTTCAATGATAGTTCGTGGATTATCCACCTGTTTTGCATCATTCATGATGGATTGAGCACTGCGCACATATTGATTAAGCTCATTAAAATCGATGCTTTCAGCTTGAGCAAAAAACTCATCCTTAAAGGCATCATATACCTTGAGCTCGTCCGCATCAGTTGCGACCTTACCAACTAATAAGGCCCGCACGTGCTGAATGAGGGCTTCCATAATCTGCGTCGCATCACGACCTTCTGCTAAGGCATCGTGGATATAGGACAGTAATTTAGGTCCATCCCCGTTGCGTAGCGCATCTAGGAAATGAATAATCCATTCCTTGCTGACAAGGCCGATAAGTTCTTCTACTACTTGCGGCGTAATAGACCCAGTTGCCATACCGGCACATTGGTCTAAGATACTCAACGCATCGCGCAAACCGCCGTCCGCATGAACAGCGATGAGCTGTGTTGCTGCAGGATCTAAGCCAAAGCCTTCCTTTTCCGCTACATAGGATAAACGCTGGGCAATATCATCAGACGTAATTCGTCTGAAGGTATAGCGCTGACAACGAGATACGATAGTAACAGGCAATTTTTCAATTTCTGTGGTAGCGAAGATAAACATAACGTGAGCTGGTGGCTCTTCGATAGTTTTTAAAAGCGCATTCCAAGCCTCAGTCGTAAGCATGTGGGCTTCGTCGATGATGAACACCTTTTTACGGCCTTCAACCGGCATGAATTTGACGCTTTCACGAAGGGCACGCACCTCATCGATACCACGATTGGATGCAGCGTCGATTTCAAGAACATCCATGGACTGGCCACTCAAAATCGATTTACAAGCGCTACACTCGTTACAAGGATGATCCGTTGGCCCATGCTCGCAGTTGATAGCGCGCGCGAAAATCTTGGCCATACTCGTCTTACCAGTCCCTCGCGGACCAGCAAACAAATACGCATGAGCCACCTTATCCTCGCGGATAGCACGCATCAGCGTATCCGACACCTGATGCTGACCAACCACATCGGTAAACGTCTGCGGACGGTACTTACGATATAACGCAATATATGCCATTGGAACACCCCCTTTTCCGAAAATTACAATACTTTATTATACCATATTCATGAAATTCTGACTTCCTTAATAAAGTGCCATGCATTCTAAATTAGACATAAAAAAAGCGGCCCCTCAGGCCGCCTTGCAATATTCGATCACGACAGCCCCCGGGTTCCCCGTGGCACATGAAGGTTACCGCTTAGTGCTGCTACCTCTCAGTCCTGACACGATTCACAGGCCCCCATTGCACGGGCCCGAGAACTGCCATGATCCAATATTGCAATACAAATATTATACATGAAAATGCCTCTATAGTCAAAGCTATAGAGGCATTTCATATGTCTTATCTAAAGGATATTCAGTTAGATGAGAAATTATTTTGCATATTTTTCTTTGAATGCAGCTAATTGTGCTTCTTCCAAGGATAAACCTTGTTCTTTATAGCGTTCAATAGCAGCATGCATTTCTTCATATGCTACTGGTACAACTTTTGTGAATCTATTTACAAAGTTATTCCAGTTTTCTAGGATATGACGGCCTTTAGCGGAATTCGTATGCAATACGTGTTGTTCTACTAATGCTTTAATGCGTTTAAGATCATCTTCAGTGTTAGCAGGACGTAATTCTACGAGACCTGTATTGACATAGCGTTCATCACAATCGAGGATATACGCATAGCCACCGGACATACCTGCTGCGAAGTTACGGCCGATTTTACCGAGTACAAGAACTTCGCCACCTGTCATGTATTCACAACCATGATCGCCTACACCTTCAACAACAGCAGTAATACCACTATTACGAACGGCGAAACGTTCACCAGCTACACCGTTGATGTAGGATGTACCAGAAGTAGCGCCATAGAAGGCAACGTTACCGATAAGGATATTTTCGTCAGCTTCAAAGATAGAATCTTTAGGAGGATATACAGTGATAGTACCTCCGGACAAACCTTTACCGAGGTAATCGTTCGCATCCCCTTCGAGTTCTAAAGTCATGCCTTTAGGGATGAAAGCACCGAAGGATTGGCCTGCAGAGCCTTCAAAGTTCAACTTGATTGTGTTATCTGGCAAGCCGCTTTCACCATAACGACGAGTCACCTCAGAGCCAACCAAAGTACCTACAACACGGTTAATGTTTGTAATAGCCAATTTAGCGCGAATAGGTTTTTGATCCTCAATAGCAGGACGACACATACGCAAGAGCTTGGACATATCCAATGTGCGTTCCAATTCGTGATCTTGGTCAACAGTATGCATGTGACCTACAGAGGAGTCGATGTATGGACGGAACAAAACGCGTTTAAGGTCAACGCGAGACAATTTGAAATTATCATCTTGAGATTTTTGACGAACGAGGTCGATACGGCCAACGAGTTCAGCTACAGAGCGAATACCTAAGCGAGCCATGATTTCGCGCAACTCACGAGCGATAAAAATCATCAAGTTTTCTACGTACTCAGGTTTACCTGTAAAGCGCGCACGCAGTTTTTCATCTTGTGTAGCTACGCCATAAGGACATGTGTTAAGGTTACATACACGAGCCATTTTACAGCCTACTGCAACGAGTGGCAATGTACCGAAGCCGAACAGCTCAGCACCTAGCATAGCTGCTACTGCTACGTCGAAACCGGTCATCAACTTGGAGTCTACTTCTAATTGAACGCGGTCACGCAATCTGTTGAGCATCAATGTTTGATGCGTTTCGGACAAACCTAATTCCCAAGGTACACCAGCGTGTTTTACAGACGTACGGCCTGCCGCACCTGTACCACCGTCGTAACCAGAGATCAAGATATTGTCTGCTTTTGCTTTCGCAACGCCAGCAGCGATAGTACCAACGCCCGCTTCAGATGTTAATTTAACTGAAATACGTGCATCTTTATTGACGCATTTCAAATCGTAAATCAACTCAGCCAAATCTTCGATGGAGTAAATATCGTGATGCGGTGGTGGAGATACGAGCTCAACCCCAGGAGTCGAGTGACGTGCTTTGGCAATTTCAGGGTACACCTTTTTACCTGGCAATTGACCACCTTCACCTGGTTTAGCACCTTGAGCACATTTAATTTGTAATTCTTTTGCGTGGATAAGGTAGTTCGCAGTTACACCAAAACGACCAGAAGCGATCTGTTTTACTTCGGAGTTTAGGCTGTCGCCGTTTGGCAATGGTTTGAAGCGAGCTACATCTTCGCCGCCCTCACCAGAGTTAGATGTAGAGCCAAGGCGATTCATAGCGATAGCAATCGCTTCATGCGCCTCTTTACTGATGGCACCATAACTCATAGCGCCCGCTTTAAAGCGTTTTACGATAGATTCTTCAGCTTCAACCTCTTCAATAGGAATTCCGCCGCCTACTGGGTAGTTCAATTCCATCAAGGAACGCAATGTAACATGGTAATCATTGCGAATTGCTTTAGAATACTCTTTATATTTAGCATAGTCGCCATTGATAAGGGATTCTTGTAACAAATCAATCGTCTTAGGGTTAAACAAATGCTCTTCCCCATCTTTTACAGGACCATACCAACCGCCTGGTTCGAGTACAGTTTCGTCGGATTTGAAAGCACGTTCATAACGAGCTAATGCTTCGTGTGCTACACCACCAAGACCGATACCACCGATACGTGTTGGCGTATTTACGAAGAACTTGTTGATGAAGTTAGTATTCAAGCCCAAAGCTTCAAAGATTTGTGCGCCATGGTAGGAGCGAACTGTGGAAATCCCCATTTTGGACATAACCTTCATGATGCCGCCTACAGCTGCTTTGATGTAGTTCTTTTCAGCTTCTTCAACCGTAATATCGCCAAGGCGTTTACGAGCTTGTAAATCGCGTACTGTTTCAAGTGCTAAGTATGGGTTGATAGCTGTTACACCATAACCAATTAATGTACAGAAGTGATGAACTTCGCGTGGCTCACCAGATTCGAGAATAAGACCGATTTCTGTGCGCAACACTTTATTGATCAAGTGATTATGAACAGCCGCTACAGCCAACAATGCTGGAATTGGTGCATGATTTTCATCGACGCCACGGTCGGATAAAATCAATACATTTTGTTCTGTACGTGCTGCCTCTTCTGCTTTTTCACATAATTCATTTAACGCATCACGCAAGCCTTCAGCGCCCTTAGTTGGATCGAAGAGGATTGGCAATGTAACGGATTTCATGCGACGGCAGTCAAGAGCCTTGATGGACGCCAATTCTTGATTTGTAAGAATTGGTGTACGCATAGATAACGCATAAGTACCAGCTTTATTAGGATCTGTTAAGTTACCAGAATTACCAAGCATAACGCGCGTAGATGTAACCATTTCTTCCCGAATGGAATCGATTGGAGGATTTGTTACTTGGGCGAACATTTGCTTGAAGTAGCTATATAACAATTGTGGTTTATCGGACAAGATAGCAAGTGGAGCATCGGCACCCATAGCGCCTACAGGATCTTTACCATCCTTTGCCATAGGTACAATCATACGTACAAGATCTTCTTGAGTATAACCAAAGGCTTGTTGCTTTTTGAACAAATCGTCTACTTTTGGAATGTCACTTTCATCGGCTTGCGTAATTTCAGACAAGTGAATAACGTGCTCTTTTACCCATTCATCATACGGCAATTCAGTAGCAACGCGTTGCTTGATTTCCTCGTCAGAGATAATACGTTGTTCCTCTGTATCGATGAGCAGCATTTTGCCTGGTTCTAGACGACCTTTAGCGCGAATATTTTCAGCGTTTTCGTTAACTACACCCACTTCGGAAGCCATGATAACGCGATCATCCGTTGTTACATAGTAACGAGCAGGACGCAAACCATTACGGTCAAGTACGCCACCGATAACAGTACCATCAGTGAAGCCCATAGCAGCAGGGCCATCCCATGGTTCCATCATGAAGCTATTGAACTCATAGAAGTCATGTTTTTCTTGACTCATGAGATTATTGCGTTCCCAAGGTTCAGGAATCATCATCATAATCGCATGAGGCAAGGAACGACCTGTCATGTGCAAGAATTCCAAAGTGTTGTCGAACATAGCGGAGTCAGAACCGCTGTCATCTACTACAGGGAATACCTTTTTAATATCTGGGAATAATGGAGATTCTGCTTTACCTTCACGAGCATTGATCCAGTTTACATTACCGCGGATAGTGTTGATTTCACCATTATGCACTAAGAAACGGTTAGGATGCGCCCGAGCCCAGCTTGGGAATGTATTCGTACTGAAACGGGAGTGGACCATTGCCAACGCAGATGTAAAGTCAAGGTCGCTCAAATCAAGGTAAAAGTCACGCAATTGACCAGGTGTTAACATACCTTTATATACGATTGTCTTAGAAGACAAAGATGCGATATAAAAGTCGCTAGATAATTCCTTGCTCAACGGAATAATGCGTTTTTCAGCCAATTTACGGATGATGTACAATTTACGTTCAAATTCTTTATTATTCGTTACATCTGGACCTTTACCGATGAGGATTTGAATCATCCAAGGGCGAATGGCAGCCGCCTCTTGACCAACCTTTGTACCATCAACTGGTACTTCACGCCAGCCGAGAACAACTTGGCCCTCTTCGCGAACAACCTCTTCAAAAATGCGTTTTTGCTCGTTACGGAGACTTTCATATTTATGGGCAAAGACCATACCTACGCCGTAATCACCAGCGGAAGGCAAGTTAATGCCAAGCACTTCGCATTCGCGCTTAAAGAACTCATGTGGAATTTGTACCAAAATACCGGCACCATCCCCTGTGTCCTTATCGGCGCCTGCACCACCACGGTGCTCAAGACGCTCTAAAATACGCAAACCGTCATCGATAATATCATGGGATTTTTTACCCTTAATATTAACGACAAAGCCCATGCCGCACGCATCTTTTTCAAATTGACTGCTGTACATACCATTGGCTTCGAGTCTAGCTTGATCTAGACGTTGTTGCTCAATTGTGCTCTGATTCATATCCATAACATGCACTCCTTCATATCACTTGATCATCCCAAGCGCTGCGGCATCGTTCCGTTCGGGCTTGGTGAAAGTATAACTGACAAACTATTTCATGATAAAATCATAAACTTTATAGTCTATAGAATTTTATGTCTATGCATAGTATACACCTGTCCTCTGTGAATTGAAAATATAAAAAAAACATAGTCTATGCTTTTGATGCATAGACTATGCGTTTTTATCACTATTGTTTTTTGTATACACGAATACACAATCATCAATTGAGCTTTTTTTGTTTTACGTGGCACGCTCTATGTCCACATCTAACGATTGAGCTTTCTTTATTTTACGTGGCATGCTCTATGACCACATCATCATGTAGATTATAGTTGATATACCTTATAAAAGCAATTACTATTTTTCACGACCAAAGTCGTCTCCTACTTTACAGGTTACCGTCATAGCCTCGTCCTTACCATAGGGTACAAAGGTGAGTTCTGACGCATGTAAGCATTGACGTGTATAAGGTTTGTTACGTGTGCCATACATAGCATCGCCAACGATAGGATGTCCGATGTGCTCCATGTGTACACGAATTTGATGAGTTCGGCCTGTGAGCAATTTAAATCGCAATAAAGTATAATCCCCATCATGACTAAGAACGGTATATTCCGTTTGTGCCGGTTGACCAAATTCATCGATGACACGGCGATTATCAAATACGGGATCTACACCAATAGGCGCGTCGACAACACCATCTGAGTCAATGCGACCTTCTACACGGCCAGTATAAATGCGATCGATACGACCAGCTTGTAGTTCATCTGTGTAGTACTGCTGCGCTTCCTTAGTTTTGCCAAAGAGAATGCAACCCGATGTGTCGCGGTCAAGGCGATGCACAGGGCGCACCTTATGAACTACGCCCTTTTTCGCATAATAACCTGCCACATAGTTGCTCAATGTACAAGACTTTGTTTGGCCTGCTGGATGAACGAGCATAAAAGGATCCTTATTAACCACCAAGGTATGAGCATCTTCGTAGAGAACGGTAATAGGACCCTTTTCTACATCTACGCCATAATCCTTATCCTGTGGCAGTTCCAATGTTAAGACATCACCTTTTTTGAGGGACCGCTGAGAATGGGCTACACGGCTATTTACTTTTACCCGTTTCTTACGGAACATCATTTGAATATCTCGAGAGGATAGAGAAAACCGTTCCTTTACATATTTAGAGACTGTTAATTCTGTCGGTTCTTTTACCGTATACGTTTTCCAGCTCATATTACCACCACTCGTTAATATATGTTTTTTGTTCAGGATAGAGAATATCGAAATAATCTAACCATTCTTCCCCGACTGAAAGTTTACCTTCAAAAGCAAGATCCCGTGCTGTTAATGTGCCCATCAAAAGTTGGCTCAAAGCGCCCACTTCAACAGTAAGATCTACTTCACCTTCAAGCGTATCAGATACTTTCTTAACAGTTGGCGTTAATGCACCGCCGTATTGTACTTCGTAGCGACCTTCATTCCATGCACAAAGACTATCTTTAACGCCAACGGTCAAAGTAATAGGCATCATCAATGCCTCTGGATTTACAGGAATCGCTTCAAGAGCCGCTTTCACATCAACAATACGGCTCATCATATACGGCATTGTGGCATGTCCGCTTTTACCATCTGGATAGAAGCGATAGTATGTATCGTGAAGGCCTTCATTCCAACGGATAGAAGTGCCTTGAGAGCGATGATTGTAGAAGTAATTGAGCAATGCCCGTTGTGCACGTCGTGTAGTATACACCAATTCAGAAACAGGGATTTCAGGCTGGCCTAAACGATATACAGCATACCCTTCGATAATACTTTCATCATTGCGCACAACAGCAATGTTTACACCTTCTGCAAAGAAGCTACCCAGTAAGCGTTTCCATTCCTTTTCACCGCGCTCTGCATAACCAGATAAACGCGCTGTATACGCTTTATATACCGGATCTAGCAATGTCCATTGGTCTACGCTATTAAGTAAGCCAAAGCTCAAAGATTTATCCGTCATAGGGCGCAAGTCTTCAAGAGACATAGTGTTCACCCATTGATGAGCATAGAGTTCCCAACCATATTGTTGGTAAAAAGCTGCTTTAGAGGGCATCAAAATCGTCATGGCTTGACCGCGCTTACGAAGTTCCTCTAATGTAGCAGTCAACAACGCACCACCTACACCACCACGGCGTGCCGCCGGATGTGTGGCAACACCTACCATATAACTTGTAGGTAGTACAGCACCGCGTACATTAAGATTATATTGACGCAAATGAACGGTACTTAACAACTGGTCTTGTTCTAGACCAACCATTGTATGTTCTGGTTCATAGCAATTTGTAAAATAATATTGGAAGAATGGATCTTCCTTAGGTTCAAAGCAGTATGCCCATAGATTTTCCACATGTGGCGTATCTTGAGCCGTTGCAATTCTAAATTCCATAATTATGTCCTCGTTATATCATAAAGGCCTCTATCTGTCGCATCGCCATGATGATACGCAATTTACATACAAATAGATAGGCTAACACTTCTATTATAACAAAATGAGCTATGAAGCACATCGACTTCATAGCTCAGATTTTTATTTACCGCCTGTCGCATTATCTGCTTCGTTAGCATATACTGCGTCATATTTTTCAGCAAAGTGATCTGGGTTGTAAGATTCCTTTGCTTGACGAAGGCCAGGCAATCCCATATCTTCTTCACGGTTGATGAATTCGACTTCGCTAAATTCATGACGAATGAATTCATTGTTAATCGCTTGGTACAAACCGCGAATATCTGGATTTGCTTTTTCAATATGAATCAAAGCAATTCTATCATTTAAGATTTCACCAATACTGAAAGCTTCCACACGGCCAAACAATTTAATGGCGCCGCCTTTAAGACCTAGTGCTTCCCAGTTATCGAACAACAAATTGATTGCTACTAATTCGTCTTCGATACCTTCTTCGTGGTGAGTTTCCACCCAAGATGCTGCTGTTTCGCGACATAATGGAATGATATCTTCCGTAATTGGCAAGTACTCATAGTTAGAATATTGCATGCGGAATTGGTTCAAATGGTTTTTCTTTTGACGGAATTTCTTACCGGACAAATTGATAAGATCTTCAGACTTGTAAATGTATTCGTAGTTATCGCGGTCAGGGGTGAACTCATAGCGACCAGGACAAAGGTCTTCCATACGCTCTTTAACAGCTTTGCTAACACCTTTAAAACGGAATGGCAATTTATTTTCTACGAACCATTCTTTAGCGCGCAATAAACCATCAAGGAACTTTGCATCTTTACCAGCAAACGGAGGCAATAGGAATGGTTCACGCTTACCGCCACCTTGAATGTACAACACGCCATTTTCTTCAGCCCAACGGATGCCGTACGGATCTTGCCACATGAACAATGTAGTGAAACAGTTATCAGATGCTTCATAATGATGTTGTTCAAAATACTTATCGATTAATGGTTTGTCTCTTAATTCAAAACGTTTAAATTCTAAAATAATAATCCCTCCTATCAGATTCCTCTTACGAGGTTGCTTTCACAGTGTGTGAAAGTTTTCTTGCCATCATGCATTCAACATATATTAAAACTTTAGTATAGAACCTTACGGTTCGTAATTACAATTTTACAGATTCGCCTAACACAAAGGTTCCATCAGTTGTGATAACCTTGTCACCTGCGTTTAGACCAGAAATAATAGCTACATCATTACCTTCTGTAATGCCTACCTCTACCACGCGTACGTCCACTGTATTATTTTCAGTCAAAACATAGACATATTTGCCGTCAGAATTTTCACGAACCGCCTTAGACGGTACGGTCAACATTTTTGCTTTCACATTAGATTCTATAACGAGTGTATAGAATTCGCCAGCCTTAATGAGGCCTTTGTCATTGTTGAAAGTTGCTTTCACCAATACGCTAGGCACAGTTTCAGGTTGCGTAATATCTACATAAGTTAATTCACCCGGTAATTCTTGTTCAGCCACCTTGAGGAGCACTTTCATGCCATTTTTTGCCTCCGGTGTGCCGAGTTTCATCGCCGCATCACGAGGGATGCTGAGAGATGCTACCATCGGTGTGGTTTGTTGTATCATCATAAACGGACGATCTGCAATCGCCATTTGACGGTCTTCGTTATAGATAGCCGTCACCGTACCTGCTATAGGAGCTACAATTGTGGATGCAGCCATTTGTGCCGATACTTGAGCGATTTGTGCCTCGATAGCTGCTACATTAGCGCCACCGCCACCACCGCCAGTTGTTACTGTCGTAGTTTGTGGTTGAGATCGTTCCACAATGCGATCATATTCTTTTTGTGTAATCATGCCCGCTTCACGCATTTTCTGTGCTTGTGCTAATTGAGCACTATCTACGGACGCCGCCGTCGTAGTCGTCACAGATGTCGCATATGATTGCGACTGAGCTTGCGCTAACTGACCTTGTAAGGATGCCAGCTGTTGTTGTAAAGCCGCCGTATCTACAGTTGCCAAGGTTTGGCCTTGCTGTACTTGGTCGCCTACTTTCACAGCATATACGACCTGCCCTGTTAAGGTCGGCGTTACTGTCGCCTTGTTAAGGGCTGTTACATTGGCGTCATTATGTATCTGCAACGGCATATCCTTGTATGTTACGTCAGTAACGGATACGGTTTTCGGACCGCAACCGGCAATGGCCAGCACCATTATCATAACACTAAGCATAGCAATTACAGAACATAAACGATTGATTTTCATTCTGTCACTTCCTATCATATTGATTTTTATCAATACCTTAGTATATCATAAAATCAATTAGAATTGTATGAAAGCTAATTTCTTTAATTTATGGATATAACGGAGGTTCTCATGGAAGAACGGATGGACTTTAGAATATTAAACAACGGCAGCTTTATTCCTTCTATCGGTTATGGCACTTATAAAACAGGCTCCGAAGGAGAAACGGAGCAAGCCGTTGCTAATGCGCTTGGCGTAGGTTACCGCTTGCTCGATACAGCCGCTTACTACGGCAACGAAGAAGCAGTTGGCAGAGGTATCAAAGCATCTGGCGTTAATCGTACAGATATCATTATTACTACAAAAATTTGGCACACCGATGCAGGCTATGATAATACGATGCGCGCTGTTGAAAGCTCTCTAAAAAAATTAGACACTAATTATATCGACATCATGCTCGTACATCAACCCCTTGGCGACTACTACGGTTCTTGGCGCGCCATGGAAGAGTTATACGATCAAAATGTATTGCGTGGTCTAGGTCTCTCTAACTTCTACGAAGATCGCCTCATCGACTTGCTATACCACTGTAATGTAAAACCTGTGGTGAACCAAATCGAGTGCCACCCGTTTAACCAACGTCAGTCCTTATTACAATTAATGCGTAAACATCAAGTAGTAGGCATGGCGTGGTCACCATTTACTCGTGATCGCCAACCGATTTTCGACCACCCAATCATTAAAAGTTTGGCCGAAAAATACGGTGTCACAAAACACCAAATCATCTTACGTTGGCATATCCAACGAGGCATCATTCCATTGCCAAAGGCAAATACCGTAAGCCATATGGAAGCTAACTTTGATGTATTCGACTTCAAGCTTACTAACATCGACATGGACGTTATGGAATTATTAGATCAACAAGACTTCTTGGAAGATCACCACACCGCACCAGGTCTAGAAAGATTATTACAACTAAGATAAAAAAGAAAACCACTTATATCTTCTCCCTTCTTTTAGGAATAGATATAAGTGGTTTATTTATTTTAGGGTTATAGGACAAAACGTGTTGGTTTTATAGGGGATGGAGCCAGTAAATTACTGCTTCCATCGCCATTTTAAGTTCTTTTGATAAACTTAGAGGGTGGACAAAATGTGTTGGTAAAAAGTCCCAAACCCCTTGATTTTACTGGCTTCAATAAGGTTATATCTTCTTAGAAAATCGTGTTCTAAGTGGAGGGAATAATCATGCTGGTAAGATGTATAAATTGTGGATTTTCTTGTCAAAAATATGGGAAAACTAAAGCTGGATCACAACGATGGCATTGTAAGCAGTGTAACATCACCTTTACACAAACTATTGATAATACTACTAAATGTTTTCATCGATTTCTAAATTGGTTATTTAGTAAAGAAACACAACAGGACATGCCTGGGCAGGGCCGTACATTTCGTAGACAGATAGCTGATTTCTGGCAAATATGGCCTATGCCGCCCAAAATTGAAACCTCGAGAGATGTGGTATTCGTTGATGGTATTTACTTAGCTAAAAAAGCTTGTATTTTGATCTGTTATGATGGTGAATATGTATTAGGGTGGTATTTATGTAGGTCAGAACAGTCTCGCTCATGGCAAGCTCTTATGCAGCGAATAGCGACACCCATTGTGGTCGTTTCTGATGGTGGACCTGGTCTTAGAAAAGCATTAAAAAAAGTTTGGCGTACCGCCAAGCTTCAACGTTGTATTGTTCATGCCGTATGGCAAGTGCATCGCTACACTACTAGACGACCTAAGACGTTAGCAGGCATTATGTTAAAAGATTTAGCAAGCGATTTATATAGTGTAAAAACACAGGAAGATGCACAAATATGGATTCAACGATTATTTAATTGGAGAGTGACTTTTAAAGAGTTTCTAAGTGAAATGACACGTGATAGTAATGATAATTTAAGAGCTACGCATGAACGCTTATTAAAAGCCTATAACTCTCTAGTGGTGTTAATTAATACAGAGACAATGTTTCGATATTTAGATGAAACATTGGTGTTAGATAAAGAATGTCCGAGGACTAATAACCCTATTGAAGGTGGGGTAAACGCACAACTCAGACGTTTATTGCGGTACCATCGAGGGATGTCTGTAGAAAAACGCATAAAAGCGGTCTTTTGGTGGTGTTATTTACACTCACCAAGACCGCTTCCTGCAAAAGAAATACTTAAGGTAATGCCAACTGATGCGAGTATTTCTAAAATATATAGATCTATGAATGAAAGAGCCCAACTTCAAGGCATAATTCCAACTTGGGGGGATGCCATTTCTTGGGGTGATTTGCATAACTATGACAAATTATCTTTCAATGATTGGGATTAAAGTACCAACACGTTTTGTCCTATAACCCTTATTTTATTGTACTTTATTCTATTTAGGTACATTAAATACGGCTTGTATAAGTATCATGTACACTACTGTGCCCGCCCCAATAGACATGAACATATTTCGCTTCCATAGGTGCATGCCAACGGTTACTAATAAAGCAATAAGTTCTGGAATGCCATAAGGATAAGAAAGCACAATTGTATCTTTAAAGGTATATACAACAAGCATACCCATAACAGCTGCCGGCAAGGCCTTACCTAAATACTGTACAAAATCTGGTGCCTTTTTACCAGGTGGAAAAATAAGAAAAGCGGAAAAACGTGTAAGTAATGTAGCTGCTACGACAATAGCAACGGTAATGACCATTTCAAAACTAGTCAAGATGTACACCTCCCCACTTATACGCAATATAACATACTATGAGCATACACCCCATAGAGGCAAGCATAAACAAGGATTTTCCCGTCAACAGAAGCATGGCTAGGGCTACAACGGCTCCAACAGCACCAAAACCTCGAATATTATTACTCTTAGCATTAAATAACATTTCAAGGAATATAACAATAAATAAGCCCGGTAATACAAAACCAATACCACGCAAATCTACAGATGCTAATAAATCACCAAACAATCCCCCTACAAAGGTACTCACCACCCAAAAGGTATAATTAAGCCACGATACATGGAAGTAGAACCATTTTTCATCCACATCATCGGGCAACTTCGTAGATATATTAATTGCAAAGCTTTCGTCACACATCCAGGCAACGGTAGGAAACCATTTCCACCCCATATTCACATATCTCTGTAATGCAGATAAACCATAGAAAAAATGGCGCCCATTAACAAATAAGGTCAGCATAAAAGCATTTACAGGATCAAAGCCTGCCATCAGTAGCCCAATAGTTACGAACTCCATAGAGCCTGCAAAAATTGTACTAGCCAAAACAGGGGCAGTCCACCAAGGTAATCCCTGACTGGTAGCATACAAGCCAAACCCTAATCCAAGGAAGAAGAAGCTGAGCCCCATAGGAATCATTATAGGAAGCGCAAAAGAAAAGGCACTTCGATGTTTTATTTCATTCAAGGATTTTCTCCTTTCGAAATCATACATTATATATTATGTAAACGATAGTCAAAACTAATCTTAGTCCTCCTCTAGACGATAAAACTAATCTGAACAATAATAAAAGACACCATATGGTGTCTTTTATATAAGCTATTATATTATACATTGTATATAATTAGTGTCAAATTTTGATGGCTTTAACCAAATGTATTATAAAGCGCGCGTTAAAATTTCACGAGCTACTTCTGGTGTTACATCGCCTTTTTCACCAAGTCGAGTCATACCATGATCTTCTAATTGTTTCACAATTTTATCAACTGCTTCTTCGCCTAGACCATAGTCTTTCAAATGTGTAGATACGCCAAGGGACTCGAAGAATTCACGCGTTTTAGCGATAGCCTTATCTGCTTTTTCTTCTGTTGTGCCCTCTGTAATATGCCATACACGTGTAGCATATTGTGCCAATTTTTCAAGCTTGTCTGCTTTTTTCACTTCTAACAATGCAGGCAATACGATAGCTAATGTAATCCCATGGTCAAGATGGTACGCCGCAGTTAACTCATGACCGATAAGATGTGTTGCCCAGTCTTGTGGCACACCTGCACCAATCAAGCCGTTTAATGCCAAGGTAGAAGCCCACACGTGATTAGCACGAATATCGTAGTTTTCTGGGTTCTCTACCGTTTCTTTGCCGATTTCAATCATAGTTTTCAAGATACCTTCGCTGAAACGGTCTTGAATACGGCCCTCTACAGGATATGTTAAATATTGCTCTGTAGTATGCACAAAGGTATCAATAACGCCATTCTTAACTTGTTTTTCAGGCAATGTGAAAGTCAATGTTGGATCAAGCATGGAGAACTTAGGGAATACTAAGCTACTGAATACAGGGAATTTACCGTCACCATAAGTAATAACTGCACCATTGTTCATTTCAGAACCTGTGGCAGGTAATGTCATAACTGTACCAAACGGTAATGGATTTGGTACCATTTCCACTGGAACCTCTGGCACACCAGCTTTCATAACTTCAACGACAGGACCATCATAAGTAGCGCCCATAACGATAAGTTTTGTAGCATCTACTACAGAACCGCCGCCTACAGCGAGAACGAAAGCTACACCATGTTCTTTAATGAAAGCTACCGCACGTTCACACGTTTCAAGAGATGGGTTTGGCTCAATACCTCCGAATTGTTCTACCTTGCGGTTACCAAGGGCCTTCACAATACGATCAATAAGACCACTGCGCACTGCAGAGCCACCACCGTAAGTAATGAGCACCTTTGCATCCTTTGGTACCAATGCATCTAATTCAGCTAAACGATCTTTGCCAAATACGATATGGGTTGGATTATAAAAATCAAAGTTAAACATGGTAGCCTCCTATATAGACCTAGATCCACAGTTAAATTAATTGTAATACTTATATTAAATTGTAATGCGTATATTAAACTGTAACATTTAAATTAAGTTGCATAAAATTTATTAATTATATTATACCATTTTTCGAGATTTTTAGATATGCTAAGGTATATAACTTTAATCTATAGCTAACTCATATGTATTTCTCTATATACAAAATCCAACTCACATGATAGGATATTTACATTACATATGTTGTAGAAAGGGATGTTATTATGAAATTCAAAAAATTTATTGCCCCTCTCCTCGTTGGTGTACTTGCATTCGCCATCGCTGGTTGCGGCAACAATACTAATCAAGCAGGCCAAACGCCTAAAGAAGTAAAAATCGGTGCTACTGCAGGACCTCATGCTCAAGTAGCTGAAGCAGTTGCCAAAGAGGCTAAAAAACAAGGTATCGACCTTAAAGTAGTAGAGTTCTCCGATTATGTAACACCAGATAAAGCTCTCGCTGATGGTGACATTCAATTAAATGCGTATCAACACGTACCATTCATGGAAAACTTTAACAAACAAAACGGTTCCAAATTAGTAGCTATTGGCAAAACTATTTTGATGCCAATGGGTTTATACAGTAACTCTGTACGCAGTGCGGCTGACGTTCCAGAAGGCTCCATCGTAGCGATTCCTAATGACCCAACTAATGGTGGTCGTGGTCTTGCACTACTTGCTAAAGCAGGTCTTATTACTTTGAAAGATGGCGTTGGCTTCAAAGCAACTGTAGCAGATATTACATCTAACCCTAAAAATCTTCAAATTCAAGAATTAGAAGCAGCTCAATTACCTCGTAGCCTAGATGACGTTGTAGTAGCAGCGATTCCTATGAACTACGTTCAAAGCGCTGGTCTTAACGTAGAGAAACAAGGTTTCTTCTTAGAACCTAAAGATGAGCCTTTAGCGGTTATGATCCTTGCTGTTCGTGAACAAGACAAAGACAACGAAACATACAAAAAAATTGCAGACATCTACAAATCTGATGCCATCAAACAATTCATCAATGATACTTTCAAAGGTACCATTACATCTGCAAACTAAAATAAGAACCGACCTCTATCAAACTAGAGGCCGGTTTTTTTATTTATAATGCCAAAAAGCGATACCCTAATCAATTTAGAGTATCGCTTTTATTTTATTCTTCCGTATCGAAGGTAACATCTAGGGGTTGACGTTCCACGATGTTGCGATAACGAACACGCGGATAGCCCATCAAGATGGCACCAGCGATAATCTTATCTTCTGGTACACCTAAAAGCTCCAACAATGGTTCGTATTCTGCTTCGCCTGCATGTTCAAAGAAGCCTGCCCAACAAGTACCAAGACCTAAAGTTGGTGCATAAAGCTCTGCATAAGACAAGCAAGAGTGCCCGCTATCATGAGTGCGATGAATATCTTTTTTAGAACCGATCGCCACGACGAGAGCTGGCGCATCGCGCAAGATGTATTCCTTGCCTTTATCTACTTCCGCTTGAGCAGCACGAGCATACAGACGCATGATAGGTGCTGTTTTTGCAGCTAAGTGCATCCACTCAAGAACGAGATCAGCAATGTGACGCAATTTTTGTTTGTCACGTACTACGATATACGAAATACCTTGTGTATTAGTTGCTGTTGGAGCCATTCTTGCAACGTTTAACACTTTGCGAATGAGCTCAGCAGGAACTGGTTTATTTTGATAGTTACGAATAGAGCGACGACTGCGTAAAAACAACTCAGCTTGCTCTGGCGTTAACTTAGGCTCCTGTGTAATATCGATTTGCTCCTTACGCGGTGTCAAGTCGCTGTCGAGAGCAAGTGTGGGACATACGGAAATACAATGCCCACAGGAGATACAGCCTCCCTTGCCAGTTATAGGCCCATCATCGGACATCACCAGCAACCCGGTCGGACAGTCAGCTACGCAAAGGCCGCATCGTGTACAGACTTCTGTATTGACGGTAAATAACATCTGATAAATCCTCCAAAAACTACTATAAAGGTTATTATAACACAATTAATCAAGGGTTATCTAGGCGACCTACTCTTTTGAAAATCAGCCAACCTATTTTGATGGGCCCCGTTACATTTCGACAACCTAGTAAAAAAAGTACCAATATACTTGCTTGCTCCGTTCTTCGCAAAGTCGCTGCACAAGTATATTGGTACTTTTTTATTATTATATTTTTAAAGACGTCCCATCAAAATAGGGCTACATACTTTAAGTATATAATACCTAGATAACCCGATTGATTTATATAAAAAGACTTTATAGTAGTGGCGCCACGCCCTCCATTTGGGAGAAACTAGCCTGCGGCTAGTCTTTATAGTATTAGCGTCACACCCCACAAAAGCAGATTGAGTAAATATCTGATGCAGCTTGTGATGGGGAATCAGCAATATATGCTGGGCTATTAGTCGCTTGCTATGGGACTGGTTAACAGCAGGTGTTATAATAATAAAACTAGGTATTTCTGCAGCGACTTTACGAAGGACGGAGCAAGGAGATACCTAGTTTTATTTTTAATTAAGTTGTCGTGATGAAACGGGGCCCCATAGCAAACGACTTAACTACAGCTTATATGGTGGGGCCCCATCACAAGCGGAGAACACATTTACTCAAATGCTTTTATAAGTTCCATGTATTCCCCTTTGTGTGTCAGTCTCCAGGTCCCAAAGTCAGGTTCTGGAGCTTCGTTTAGTTTATTTGCTAGTGCTTCCATAAATTCAGGGATTTTTGTAGCCACGATATGTCCGGCCATTTTGCCGAAGTTTTCGGAGCCCATGTGTTCTGATCCACCATCAACTAGCATAAAGGATGTGGTAGGCTTTTTATCTACTAGTTTAACAGAGCCGTGGAATCCAATTTCACCAATTTGGTGTGTACCACAGGAGTGCGGACAGCCAGAGATGTGTAAACGAGGGAGTTTTCTAGTGTCTACGCCCTTCGCTTCAAGGTGTGTAAAGATTGCTTTTAATAGACCATTCGAGTCTTGAATCCCGATTTGGCACACCGTAGAACCTACACAGGATACGGAACGACGGAATTCATTCATAGCACTATCGTCTGTCAAGTCTGCAATCTTACGTGCTTCATCAGCAGTGAGATTGATGAAATACAGTGATTGATCAGGTGCAATACGAGCTTCAACTTGGTCTAATGTCACTGCATAATCAAGAGCAGATAAGAGATGTTCAACGTTTGCATCGCCACCGACTGGATGGTATTCCACATAGTAAAGGCCTTCTTGTTTTTGCCGGTAAATACGATGGTTCACCACAGAGTCGTCGCGTTTACCCCTTTTTGTAATTTCATAGGCGTAATCAGCAGGATTTATCGTTAGCTGTTCTACCTCTTTTACCATAGCCAAGGTTTCTTCATAGGTTTTGATGAAAGCTTCGGCTCCCCCCATTTCAGCCGGCATGTAACGTGTACGAGCTTTGCCACGGTTCTTGAAATTACCGTGATTAGCAAATACCATAAGCATAGCTTTCACATAATACAATACATCCTCAGGTTGCACATCGTGAGCCACAGGAATACCCATGCGAGGGTTTGGTCCTAGTCCACCACAAGCATAGACATCAAAGGTATTATATTTTGTTAAATTAAACCCAAGATCTTTAAACGTAGTGTGTGGCGTACTGTCAAAACCATTGTCGATAGCCATTTTAAATTTACGTGGGAGCTTGATATAAAACATTTGCTCCATGAGGAACTCGCTAATAGCCGCCGCATAAGGTGTAATATCTAGGGTTTCTCGAGGATCAATGCCCCTTAGAATACTGGCCACTACATTAGGGTTATCACCACCAGCACCACGATTATATATACCATGTTCATGACACTCTTTAAAAAGATTTAGTATTGTATCACCATCAAGACCATGCATTTGTAAACATTGACCAGTCGTAAAGTGCACATGCTGTAAATTGTATTTACGAATTGATTCCGCCAAAAACTGCATATGCTCACGCGTCATGCGGCCTCCATTAAAACGCCAACGGCTCATACTAGAGTTAGCACCCCGTTCCGCGTAGCTACCATACGCACCAGATTCACCTTTATAATCAGCGATAGACATTGCTTTTTTATAAAACTTATGCGTCATATCTTCAAACTTTGGATAATCTGCAATTAATCGATCTTTCAACTCTTGTGTAATCATATTATTACCCTCTTGGCTTATATCTATTAAGCATAATTCATAACTTTGTAAGGGTTAGTATACCATACACGAATAGGTATGTTTATAGCTAAGCTCACAAATCTAAATACCGAATATTAATACCATAGTTTACAATCTGTAATAATTATTACTTTTAAATAAAAATCTCGGTAAAAGAAAGATCAAGTATTCCCACAAAAAATGAACTAATATCTCATATTAAGTACTTTTACCATAATCACCTACACTGAAATAATTATCCCTAGTGCATTAAAGACAAAAAAAGAACAGCCCGAAAGCTGTTCTTTTATATTAAGTTCTGAAATTATAGTAACGGTACTAGATTAACTAGTTCAGGTCATATCCTACACTTGAGGATTATACGCGACCTTCGTTAGGGTTATCATAAGCCTCTTTATCGATAGTGCCCATGATTTTATCTACTACGAGAGCATTTGTTAAGGAACCAGATACGTTCAAGCATGTACGGCCCATATCGATCAATGGATCGATAGCAAGGATCGGACTGATAGATGTGAAGTACGCACCAAGACCTGTACCACTAAGGGATACGGATGCAGCCATTGTAGCTGTACCAGGAACACCTGCGATACCAACGGAACCGATGGCGATAACGATAACACTCATGATGTACATAGTCATATCGAATGGAATATTCGCTACATTAGAAATGTACACTACAACAAGTGCTGGGAATACGCCGGCACAACCTTGCATGCCTGCAGTAGTACCGAAGGATGCTACTGTATTAGCAGTTGTTGCATTTACGCCAAGACGTTTTGTCAATGTTTCAACCGTCAACGGCAACACGCCCATAGAGGAACGGGATGTGAAAGCCAACAATAATGGAGCTTTTGCTTTCTTGAAGTATGTAATAGGGTTGTAACCGAAGCTAGCAATCAAGATAGCTTGAACAACGAACATAATCAAGATACCAACGTAAAGTAATACTACGAATAATCCCATATCAAGGATAGCTTGTAGGCCACGAGTTGCCAATGTGGAAGCTAACAATGCAACTACGCCGTATGGCATAAGGCCAATGATGAAGTCTGCGACCCAAGAGATCAATTGGTGAAGCTCATCAAACAGTTTAGTGAAAATCTCCATGGAGTTTGTGCCAGTTTGTTTTAATAGACGCGCTACGCTACCTAAGATAATAGCGAATACTACGATACCAATAACATTTGTTTCAGCAGCCGCTTGAATTGGGTTGCTTGGAATCAAAGCACGGAATGTATCAACCATCGGTTTAATTTCACGAATCTTTTTACCGGATTCAACGATATCAAAGCCTTGACCTAAACCAAAGGCATTACCTAAGATAAGGCCGACCACAGCAGCAACTGCTACCATGCCAAGGTTTGTAGAAACCATTGCCACTACTAACTTTTTAAGATTAGCACCTGCTTCCATGTGCAAAATAACGTGTACAATGGAGATAAAAACGATAGGAATAACAAGCATGCGGATTAAGTCGATGAAGCCGCCCCCTACTAGGGAGAACCACTTCGTACTTTCCTTGATGTAAACAACTTTAGATGGATCATCAGGGAAGCCTGCAATAACTTGAATTGCTACACCAAGTACGGCACCGACAATAGTACCAATAATAACGAGATTACCGAAGGATGTGCCCTTGCGTTGCAACACAAAAATACCAATTAACGCAAGTACAAACACTGCGATAATACCAATACTTAGTGGATTGCTTAACATGAGGTAATCTGTAAAGAATGGAATATTCATAATACACCTCTTTAATTCATATCACAATAATAGGTTATGAATTTAGTATAGCATATATCGAAAAAAATACAAGTACAATATTCGTGATTTTATAATAAAATATATTTTTATTTTGCAATATAATATACAGACATATAAAAGGCGACCTTCCAAGGAAGATCGCCTTTATTGTATCTAGTTATTATATTATCTATTAACTAAGATATATGTAACGCGGATAGGACCATGCGCACCATCTACAGTTACGAGCTCGATATCAGCCGTACGAGACGGACCGGAAATCAAGCAAATATTTGTAGGGAATTTGGACGGATCGTTGTGGTAACGTTCAGCTAAATGTTCCATAGTTTGTGTCATACGTGGGTTGATTGTATCAGTATATAATACAGCAACATGAGTTTCTGGCAACAAGCTGATTGCACGACCAGACTCTTCACAAGAGGCTTGTACTACAGTAGCTGTTTCAGCAATACCACAGAATGGGAATGTAATACCGATATCAGCATTAGCTGTGTTAGAAATATTTTCTTCACGACCTTTAGCTGGGTCCCATTGGAAGTACGTACGAACACCACCATTAGAAGCTGCGTCTTTTTCGAATAATTCTTTTAATTTATATTCTTCAACCTCAGAAGTGCTTGGGAAAATTACCTTACCATTACCACGTTCTTCGATAACAGCCATAATAGTTTCACCTAATTTATCAGGTGTAGTATCTACGAATTTTGTACCTACGCGTTCACATTGTTCTTTGAACATAGTGATAACTTGTTCGCGAGATAATTCTTTGAACATAGTTTCTTGAGGACCATGGCTATAATCAAAAGCCGGTACAGATGTAGGCACTTGATCACGGCCTAATGCACGAGATAAACGTGCAACAAATTGATTACGTTTAACTTCATCCATTATTTTTTCTCCTTTTTCTTGTTCTTTTCATGTTCAGCATATAAATCACGGAATTTCTTGAACTTCAATGTACCCATTTCTTTGGATTTAGTCCAGCCATTCATTACTGGAACAGCTTGAGTCCATGTAGGCATATTGCCTTCTTTGTTACTAATTAAGTTCATACCGATAGCGCCAGCTTTTGTACCAAGATCGAACAATGTGGAGTTGCCGAACATCTTAGCAGCTGCTGTGAAGATAGCTTCTTCAGCTTTTGGACGAGTTTTTTCGATGTCAGCCATAATGTGACGGTGTTCCATCAACAACTCATGCAATGGAATAGCTACTGGACAGTTTTCTGTACATGCGCCGCACAATGTAGAAGCGTATGGAAGGTCGCCTGCTACATCGTAACCTTTGAACAATGGTGTCAATACAGCACCCATTGGACCTGGATATACAGAGCCATAACCGTGACCAGAAACGTGACGGTATACAGGGCAGATATTCATACATGCACCACAACGGATACAACGAAGCATTTCTTGGAATGTACCACCCAAGATACCGGAACGACCGTTGTCGATGATGATGATATGAGTTTCTTCAGGACCATCAGCTTCACCAGCGCGAGCAGGACCAGTCATCATGGAGAAGTAGTTGGAAATTTTAGCACCTACTGCAGAGCGGTTCAACATTTCCATCATAACGTCAAGAGCTTTGAAGTTAGGAACGATACGCTCAGTACCTAAGAAGATTAATTGAGTCTTAGGAATGGAGCTTGCCATACGACCGTTACCTTCGTTGGAAACGATAGTACAAGTACCGGACTCAGCTACCGCAAAGTTACAACCGTTAACACCTACGTCAGCTTTCAAGAAGCGCTCACGTACATAACCACGTACGAAGTGAGTCATTTCTGTAGGGTTTTCAGTACCTGTGTAACCTAATTTTTCAGCGAAGATTTCGCGGATTTTGTTACGTTCAAAGTGAAGACCTGGTACTACGATGTGAGATGGTGGGCTTACTGCAGTTTGCAAAATAAATTCAGCCAAGTCAGTTTCGTTTACTTCGATACCAGCTTCTTCTAATACTTCGTTCAAACCAATTTCTTCAGTTAAGATAGTTTTGGATTTTACGATCATTTTTGCTTCGCGTTGACGAAGGATATCTAAAGCGATTTGAGTCGCTTCTTTATCGTCGAATGCAAAGTGAACTTTAGAACCAGCTTTTTCAGCGTTTTCAGCAAATTGGTTTACATAGTAATCCAAATGATTAAGTACGTGATCGCGAATTTCAGCTGCTTCAGCACGGAAATCTAACCATTCAGGAACATCCGCAACTACTGTATTACGTTTATCATAAAACACGTCTTGTGCTTTTTTGATGGCTGCTACTTTGAAATCGTCAGCCAAACATTCTTGTATACGTGTTTTATAGGGGCGATTGTCATATATAAGTGCCATGTCGTCTCCTCCTTAACGGCAGTTTAAGATTTCAGCAATATGCATTACTTTGATACGGCGATCGATTACGCCTTCTTTATGAAGACGATCAAGCATACCAGCGATGTTCATCAAGCACGCTTGGTCAGAACCGGAAATAACGTTAGCACCTGTGCTAGCAATTTCCAATGCTTTTTCGCGTGTCATAACTTCACTAATTTCAGGGTTTTTAACGGAGAAAGTACCGCCGAAACCACAGCAACGGTCTGCACGTGGTAATTCGATCAAGTTGATATCTTTAACGTTTTTAAGGAGTTTGAAAGGAGGCTCTTTAATGCCCATCAAACGAGTTACGTGGCAAGATGTGTGATATGTAACGGAGTCGTTGAAACGAGCGCCTACATCTTCTACACCTAATACGTCAGTAATGAATTGAGTGAACTCGTAAATTTTGCCGCTCAATCGTTCTGCACGTGCCAACCACTCAGGTTGATCTTTCAAGAAATGATGATATTCATCACGGATTGCAAATGCGCAAGAGCCGGACATGCTGACTACATATTCAGCGTTCTCGAAGCATTCGATTGTGTTCTTAATAGCGTCCATAGCCGCTTCATTGTAACCAGAGTTAGTGAACATTTGGCCACAACATACTTGTTTCTTAGGAACTACGAGCTCGCAGCCTAATCTTTCAAGTACTTCTACACCAGCCATGCCCACATGTGGGTAGAACATGTCAATCAAACACTGTTGGAAAAGATGAATTTTCATATTATCGTCCTCGTCTTTTCTAGTACTTAACCTAATAAAAAATTTTGATATGTATGCGTTATGGCAAGAATTCTAATGAAAGTTTTTCAATAATTTTCTGCCCGAAACATTACTTATGCCTTCAAATAAATATTCAAAAGCTTTATCGATATAATTATAAATTAATCCTATAGAAAATGTCCAAAGGATTGCTATATTCGTATGTACCCTTTTATTTCTTATATCGTTATGACTTTTTGTAATAATAAACATTGTTTTTTATCACATTCATTATTTTATTTATCAATTTTTCTTGTAAAAGCTATATAAAACCTAGATTTTGCGAATGTTTATCATTTTGCATTTTCAAAGGTCAAAAAACCTTATTTTTACCGTAATTCATCGTATTTTTACATAAATAGCAGTAGAATTTCAAATTCATGTAAATTTTATCCTTATATATTACATTTTCTTATAGTAGTGTATAAATTTAAAAAGTGTTATAATTTATTTTATATAAGTATAGTTTGAAAGGAGCCTTTTTCAATGAAACTAAATAAATTATCTTTGTCCTTGGCAATCACATTGGCCCTTGGTTCCACATTCGGCATGGCTCACGCTGAAACAACCGCGGCACATACAAAAGCAAAAACAACAACAGTAACAAATACACAAGCTAAAGCAACACCTGCGAAAGCTACAACTGCTAAAACAACTGCAAAAGCAGATACTAAGGTAGAAACTAAAGCTACAGAAGCTAAACCAGCTACAGCTGAAAAAGCTACTGAAGCAAAAGCAGAAGCTAAACCAGCAGCAAAAACAACAGAAACTAAAACAACAACTAAAGCTAAAGAAACATTGCCAGCAGGCGTGTACACAGATACTAAAGACAACTGGGCACGCGATGCGATCCAAGCGATGTCTCAAGCTGGTTACCTTTCCGGTTACTCTGACAATACTTTCAAACCTAGCGCTCAAATCACACGTGAACAAGCAGCTGCTATTTATGGTAAAGTGTTGCAACACAACTTAAACGAACAAGAATTAGCTGATATCGTAACTAAAGAATCCGCTACTTCCTACTCTGACGTAGAAGCAGATCGTTGGTCTAACTCCGCTATCAAATTGGTAAGCGCTGCAGGTGTTATGCAAGGCACATCTAAAACAGCTTTCACACCTAGCAAAACTATGAACCGTGAGGAGTTTGTTGCCTCCGCAGCTAGCTTAGCTAAAAAATTAAATATTACAACTCCTGTGAAAACAGAAAAAGTAACGTTTAAAGATGAAGATAGCATTTCTTTAGATTATGTAGCAGATATTAACTACATGGCAGAACGTGGTATCGTAGCATCTGGCGCAACAGAAAACTTTAATCCTAAACAACCTGTAACAAGAGCACAAGCGGCTACAATTTTGAACCGCATGCTTAACGGTGCTGGCCTTGCTACACCAAAACACGCTGCACCTGAAGCTAAAGCTGAAACAGCTGTAAAAGAAGATGCTAAAAAAGTAGAAAAAGCAGTTGAAAAAGATGCATCTAAAGTAAGTAAAGATGCAAAAAAAGATGTAGCTAAACTAGATAAAGACGCTAAAAAAGATGCTGCAAAAGCTGATAAAGCGGTAAAAGAAGATGCTAAGAAAGCAGAAAAAACTGCTAAAACTGATGCTAAAAAAGTAGAAAAAGACGTAAAACACAATAAAAATGAAGCAGTAGCTCAAAAAACTGAACCTACGCGCACAGTTCGCCCTGTTCGTCGCAGTACGTTAAAAGCACTTGATCAAAAACAACAATCCTCCTTGGAAGATAAAGTATTCGTAGAGTTAAATAAAACTTACAAAACTCCAGAAGCTTTCCAAGATTATGGTGTAATGTACTGGCGTGACAACCAATTACACGTAGCGTTGAAAACAGATAGCGATATTTCCACAGTAAAAGCTAACCTTGCTTCCCGTGGCGATTCCACTGTTAATAACTACGTTGTAGTTGAACCATCCCAATACAGCCAAACTGAATACGATGCAATCGATGCGAACTTCCGCAACTACTACAGCAAAAACGAAAAAGCTGGTACAATCTTAGCTACATTCCCTGATGTAGAAAACAACCAACTTTACGCTGTAGTATCCACTGCATCTAAAGATACTCAACAAGGAATCTCTAAATTATTCGGTTCCAAAGTAAAAATGACAGTAAAACGCTAATCGGCGTTACACTTAACCAGCCAAGGCAGCGTATACTCGATAGTATTACGCTGCTTTGTTGTATATCACTATGCATGTCCCTATTGACTATATTACGATGAGTATAGATTTTTATGCTGGTGAAAGTTTATATTCTACGGCTATCGAGCGTTAGCCTTTACCAAGATTAGGAAGGATTTTATGTACAAGAATACCCCTTACGCATTACATGCCCTCGTTTTAGGCACATTATTAGCTGCCACAGGCCTTGGTTTTGCCTCTGCCAATACAACAACTACGACTAATGCTCCTACAACTACAATTGAATCTACTAAAGCTGAATCTACTTTACAAGCCCCTACAGTTGGCTCCGCTAAAGCAGATACCTCTAATGTAGACGTTGATAAAGCAGAATCCTCTATAAAGGCAACACCTGTAGTTGTAAACAAATCTATTGGTACTCCGCAAGATATCCAAAAGATTCGCGCCCACATTTTTACAGATGTACCTAGCGATTTTTGGGCTGCAAACTCCATTAGTACTGTAACTAAAGCAAATCTAATGAAAGGTTACTCTGACGGCACATTCCGACCTAATCAACCTATGACACGTGAAGAAGTAGCAGCACTCTTCAACAACATTACTGATGATGGGACGGCAGCATTCTTATCTAGCAAATTTAAAGATATTACATCTGACCGTTGGTCTGCTCTTGCTATCGAGTCCGTAGCTCGCAAAAATATCATTAGCGGCTATGGTGACGAAACATATAAACCTGAAAAATATATGTCTCGTCAAGAATTTGCTGTAGTAGCAGATAACTACCTTCACTACTTAGGCTATACTACAGAGGATCCAACAGCCCTCGATAATATTGCTTACGGAGACCAAAAATTCGTAGCCCCTTGGGCTCAAGACGCAGTTCGTGAACTTGCATCTCTTGGTTTCACACTCTACACGCCAGGCACATTATTCAATCCTGAAAAATATATAACACGTGCAGAGGCTGCCGAGATTGCGTACCGCATGACACAAACGGAACAATCCCTTGCGTTCCACAACACATTGTTCAAACAACAAGTAGAAAATAAAACAGCTAAGATCATCAGCAAAGCTTTAAACTATGACAACGACTTCACAAAATTCCGTCAAGATGGTGCCCTCTTCTGGGAAGCAGGTCAATTACATGCGTCCTTAACAGATCAAAAGAAAGCTGACCTCGTTACTAACGCTATCGCACAAGCTCACGATCCACAGTTAGATAGAGCTGTAGTTGTATCCAAAGGTAAACTGACACAAGAACAACTAGAGGATTATCAATCCGATGCAATCTCCCTGTACCAAGAGAAGGAACCGCAAGGAAAAATTCTTTCCATCGCACCGAATACTGATACAAGTGCCCTTCTTATTACAGTTGATTCCATTCAAAAACCAACGCTAAAAGCATTCAAAAAGAAATTTGGTGAGAAAGTGTTCTTACAACTACCACCAGAACCACTTACAAACACAAATGGAGCAATTCAATTCCCATTGCCTCCACGGGTAAATTATTACAACGACAAACAATAATATAAGAAACCTTAAAAAGCCGTGTTTACACGGCTTTTTATTATGCTTCTAGGAATATATAAGACTAAGCTTACTAACTAATTTCTCTAAGTTTCCAATAAACTCTACTTATCAAGTAATCTATGCTAATTAGTTTAATCTAATTAGAACTTATATAAATTGTATGCAAAAAAAGAACCGCCCCAATGGGAGCGGTTCTTTTCACAATTAAACAGCTGTTACTATACACACAATCGAATTCACACGGCTCGATTATTATTTTGTTACATCATTTTGGCGGTCACGTAAGTTACCAACTGGTACATATACAGTGCCTGAACTGTGGATTGTATCCACGTCTTGTTGCAAGATCATTACAACGGAATAATCATCAGTTGTGTAGAACTCAGTCGGCATTTTGTCGATATTTACATCGCCGCCTAGTTTATCTTTCACTTCTTGATTATTATTAATAGCATTCACTAACTCTTTTTTGTTAAGACCACCGAGGTCATACAAGGATAATTGACGACCTGTTGTAGTATTAAACGTGAAGCCTTTTACATAGTTCACACCATTTGCATCGCGATCACGCATTGTGTATGTGTGAATCAATACGCTGAGAATGCCATTTTTATCTGTTTTAACATCGTAGTACATCACTACATTTGTTTTATCAGCTTCTTTAGCATTTAATTTCTCTACGTCATTTTGTACTTTAGCAACATATTTTTTAATAGTTGTATTGATTGCTTTTTCTACAGTTGGGCTAACGGATTTAACCTCTGGGAATACTAAGTCTAAATGATCTGTAGTGGATTCCACAGGAGATACTGCTACCTCTTTGCGGTCCATATAACGGTCCGCATTAGGTGATACCACCTCAACTGCATTGCGGTCAACTTTAGATACTACAGAGCGCAACACACGATTTTGCTCTGGAGTCGCAGTGCTAGAGATACGGTGTGTCAAATCATTACGGCTTACTTTATTCGTATCAGCTTGAGCCGCTTGCACTGTTGCAGTATCTTTAGTTACAGGAATTGCTTCGCTTGCTGCGAAGGATACTACTGGCAATGCAGCAGCCATCATGATGAGTACAGACTGTTTTAATTTCATTGTTTAACCTCTTATTGTTCTTGTTCGGCTTTCATAGCTAAAGCTTCTTCTTTATTGAATTTGTGTGTTACAACACGACGAACAAGGTAGAGACCAGAGAATGCAAATGCAAGCAATCCTAACCATTGTGCTGTGCTTTCAAAATCAGGACCTACTAATTCAAGTGGAGATTCACCGCCACCAGTTGTAACAGACAATACAATAATAACAGCTATGATTACACCAATCAAGCTTTCACCAACAATCAAACCAGAAGCGAAGAGAACGCCACGGCGGTTAGATTGTTCAACATCGTACTCAGCGAGTTCGCCAGCACGCATTTTAGCACGAGCTACTAGGTAACGGCCTACGAAGTAGCTAATGAAGGAACCTACGATGAGAGGCACTTCCAATGTTGGTGGTAAGTAGATACCCATACCAACTGCCAATGGAGGCAATGTTAAGGAAGCTGTTGTGCCTTTAAGAATCAAGTTAACGATGATTGCTACTACGCCAACACCAACGCCGATCAAGATGTAGTCCCATTCCATACTGGAGTTGAAGATACCTTGAGCGATTGTAGTCATCAAAGTTGCTTGAGGAGCGGATAATGCAGCATTAGGATCCATTTCAGCACGTGGTAACGCACCTGTGAAGCCATATGCTTGGTAAAGCAAGTTAAGAACTGGAGCAATTGCTACTGCACCGGCTACGGAACCAAGTAACAACGCAATTTGTTGACGCCAAGGTGTTGCACCAACGAGTTGACCAGTTTTCAAGTCTTGCAAGTTATCGTTAGAAATAGATGCAATTGCGATAACTACGGATGTCATGAAGATAGCCATAGCTGTAGCGAATTGAACACCTGCTTGTGTAGCGAACAAGTTATTTTCAGAAGCGATGAAGTACACCACTAAGGAAGAAATAATAGTCGCTAAGATACCGATACCGGAAATTGGAGATGCAGATGTACCGATAAGGCCTGCCATGTAACCACAAGCTGCAGCTACGAAGAAGCCGATTAATAAAGCTACTAAGATGCCTACTACAACAAGAGTCCACATTAAGCCAGCACTAATAGGTACTGCAGAAACGAATTCCCAGAATGTGAATACTAAACCAATAAGAATAACTGCGAACACGCCTAAAACGGATTTTGTGCTCATATCTGTATCCATGCGATGCAATTCGCGTTCAGAGGAACTGCTGTTCATGGATTGTACAGAAATTTTCATACCTTCGATAATAGGTTTGATCAAAGTAATCAAAGTCCAAATCGCTGCGATACCGATAGCACCAGCACCGATGAAACGAACTTTAGATTTCCAGATGCCCATTGCGAACTTAGCAGTAGCGCCACCATCTGGAGCAAACATGTTAGTGAAGTAAGGTACGAAGCCAGCCCACGCGATGAGTACACCAACGAGGATAGCGATACCAGACGCGATACCGATAAGGTAACCAGCACCTAACAACGCTGTAGAGAAGCCCAATGGAATTTGAGTAATACCTTTGCTACCTACAGGAAGCCAGAAGCTCATGCTATCGCCAAGCACTTTAAAGCCATTTGCACAAAGGCTGATAAGACCAGCTACAAAACCACCGGATAAGATGTCGCCCATACCAGAGCTAGATTGAGGGCCTTGATCACCATTGTGAGAGCCCACTTTCAAAATTTCTGCTGCTGCACGGCCTTCTGGATATGGTAGATCACTATTTACTACCATGGCACGACGCAATGGAATAGTGAATAACACACCTAGAGAACCACCGCATGCGCAGAGCAAGAATGTTTGCCAGAACGGGAAACCGTTCCAATACCCAAGCATGAGTAGACCTGGCAAGATAAAGATAATTGCGGACAAAGTACCGGCTGCTGAAGCCTGTGTTTGTACCATGTTGTTTTCAAGAACGTTAGAATCCTTGAAGAAACGTAAAATTGCCATTGAAATAATGGCTGCCGGAATGGATGACGAGAATGTCAAACCAACCTTCAAACCGAGGTATACGTTAGATGCTGTAAAAATTACAGTAATCAATGCACCAAGTAGCATCCCACGTATTGTCAGTTCCGGCAGATGAAGGTCATGGCTCATAAAGTCATGTTTCATAAGTACTTACCTCCTCTGTGAAACTAGAGCTTAAAACAATATAATAAGCTACTTCCATTTTAACGTGTTAAAGCGATGATTTCAATATATATGCGATATTTATAATGTATACATGTAAATAGATATAATTTATGCCCCTTATATGCATAAATCGCATATATAACTCCTTTCTATATGAAAATAGAAATCATTCTCTTTTATTCTGTACAAATATACAGGATTCTATATAATTAAATTACCGACATTAAGGTCGGCATGGCTTTTAAGGAGGTTGTAATTATGGAAACAAGAATTGAATATGATTCAATGGGACCAGTCGAAGTCGACGCTAGACGAATTTACGGACCTCAAACGCAACGCTCGTTCAATAATTTCAAGATCGGTGACCACCGCATCCCTATTGAACAAATCAAAGCGCTTGCGCTTGTCAAAAAAGCATGTGCTTTAACCAATGCAAAATGTGGCGCAGTAACTGAGGAAAAAGCGAAACTCATCGCTCAAGTAGTAGATGAGATCGTAGACGGTAAATGGGATGATGAATTCCCATTGACAGTATTCCAAACAGGTTCTGGCACACAAACTAACATGAATGTGAACGAGGTAATCGCTCACCGGGCTAAACAGTTAGATGAAAGCAACCCGCTTCATCCTAACGACGATGTAAACCGCGGCCAAAGTACAAACGATACATTCCCTACGGCAATGCATATCTGCGCGTACTTTGAAATTACAAAACGCGTAATTCCTGCATTGGACGGCCTTATCCAATCCTTTGAAAGATTGCAAGAAAAAGGAAAAGGCTTGCAAAAAGTTGGTCGTACACATCTACAAGATGCGACGTTCATCATGGTGGACCAAGAAATCAGCGCCTTTGTGGACGGCTTAAAAACTGCCAAAGCAATGCTCGTTCAAAACGCTGACCACCTACTCGACGTAGCCCTCGGTGGCACTGCTGTAGGTACTGGTGTAAACACACCTAAAGGCTATCTAGACGTTATGGAAACTGTATTGCCAGAGGTAACAGGTGCTCCATTCCGCGTGAAGAACAACAAATTCCAAGGGCTCGCCCTTAAAGATGCATTCATGATGGCTCACGGTGCACTCAATACGTTGGCGACTACATTATTCAAAATCGCTAATGACGTGCGTTTTTTAGGCTCTGGCCCTCGCTGTGGCTATGGCGAATGGCATCTTCCTGAAAACGAACCGGGCTCCTCCATCATGCCAGGCAAGGTAAATCCTACACAATGCGAAGCCTTGACCATGGTATGTGCCCAAGTATTCGGTCACAATACGACTATGACCCTCTGTGCAGGTAGCGGTGCGTTCCAATTGAACGTGTACATGCCTATCATGATCTATGATTTTGTTGAAAGCTGTCGCCTCCTCTCAGACGCTATGAACTCGTTCACAACACACTGCATCGACGGCGTAGAATTTGTACCTGAAAAACTCAACTTCTTCGTAGAACAATCCCTCATGATCGCCACATCCTTAACACCATACATCGGCTACGACAAGAGCGCTAAGGTCGTAAAAGAAGCGTACAAACGCGGTTGCTCTATCAAGGAAATTATTTTGGAAGAAAAACTTATGACTGAAGACGAATTTGCTGAAGCAGTTCGCATGAAATAAAATCTCTCTCATCTCTATGACATATATGTAACATCCTCTCATACCTCAAATGAACGGAATAAAAAACGCTACGGCAATGCCGTAGCGTTTTTTCTCTACAGGGGCTCATCCATATATAATTAATATTTGAGCGATGTAAAATGTATCAATATATTAACAAATCAAGATTAAATGTCAAAACTATTAGTACCCACATAAGCAATAAATAAATAGCTTGTCTAAAATATTGTTTCCTCACCTCAATATATTCACTGCGTTTCATCATCCCAGTAGTGTATGATCTGTATTCTAATAAATGGTTATGTATATTAAAAGCTAATAAAGCATCTAATAATATAACCCCTGACAAAACTCTTTCTATAATCGTAAACGTAGAATAAGTATCATCTAAAACAAATACGAGTAAAACAAAACCTAACGAGATCCATATATTAAAAAGACTCAACAAATTATACCAATCATAATCACGCCCCAATTCAATAGCCACAAGACCACATTTACGTAAAACTGCTAGAAAGAGTTTTAAAAAAGCATATAGAAAAAAAATCATAATTATCAAGGTTAATATGGGTTGTTTTAAAACTATATCCTCAACACTTGTTAATAAAAACATTTGTTATACAAACACCTCTCTATTAAACTCTATATTAGCTTATTAACTTTCAACAAAATTAGAGCAGACATTATGTAAGCAAAAACAAAAAGAACTACATACATCTGTTTTTTTCTAGCCCATTCATAATAGCGACTACGAGGTGGCTGTTTTAATAATACAGCTAACACAAAAACAGGCTGCAAGAACCACACTAATACAATTGGTACAGCGATGTAATCTAAGAAATAAAACATGCTAAACAACATAAACGGATATGTAATAATTGCCGACCAGGAAAGAACTTTCATAAAGCCATAATCAGAATTAGCAATTAAAGATACTAATAATGGTGAAAGCTTTTTCCTTAATAAGATTTTATAGATAAGCCAATATAAAGCAATCCACGAAAAAAGGATAGCTTCTAATACTAATGGTAAATGAATATGCACAAATGCTAACTCCTTTTACGTCTTAAATAGTTATAAATATAGTTCCATACTACATAGAACAAAAGTATTATGACATATGCGATTACAAAGAAATAAAAATCTAGTTCATCTTCAATTAACTCTGGATTTGTGACAAGACTATATGGAATACATATAAGTAACAAAAGTATCAAGCCTCGTACAAAATAATTATAGATTTTTAAAAACATATACTCACTCCAACCATAAAAGCTATATTTTCATAACATAATTAAAACTTTAGCTCTAATATCTCATAAGTTTTATAGCTATTAATACCATAAAAAATACAATTAGAAAAACATATGTCATATTGAATAGATTATTAATCTCCTTAACTCCATTTTTCTTAAATGCTTGTATTAATAGCTTTACTTGTTTACGACTTAATATATATAAAACTATGTGCAATACTATCCCCGCTAGTATTGCTGCTTTTAGATTTCCTTCGTATCCACCAGTTATCATTGCGCTAATAAGAGCTATATCCATAAGAATAATTGGAATGGTACATATAATAACTCTATAGATAAAAAATTTACTATACATTAATCTACACCTACAAAATAGCCCTACCATATCAAATGCTTCAATCTAATCAATCATTCAGTTACATATCATCCACAATAATATAGCTGTTATGAAATATAAATAATACCGAAAAACCTTTGCATTAGAATAGCTTTTTGAGGATTTAAGTTTAAATGTTGCAATGATCTCAACAATAACTAAGATACCCATATTTACATAGAGTAAACTAAGATAATCAACTAAATCGGGAATAAAAAATGTCTGCACCATAAGAAATAGACTGACTGGAATCCCTAAACCTAAGAAAAGACCATATAGATTAGGGAATTTCAACTCCATATTACTTTTTAAAATATAGAGTCTAAACAACCTATATAAATAATAAGCCAAAAGACCTACAGGTAATCCGATTTTATAAATAGACAACGGAATCATTTATTAATACACTCTCTTCTTTAAGCAACACAACTAAAAATTTTAACTCTAATATATCACAATTATTATATAAGTTCATATAATAAAAAGAGGTATTGTATTTTCATATACAATACCTCTTTTAGTTTGTACCCTATGTTTTTTCTAATATTTCACAAGGTTTATTGTCATTAACAGGATCAAAGATATGATAAAAACTAGCTGTTTCGTACTTAATAATTCATAGGTCTTGTCAAATGTATCATTCTCGAATGCTTGTATTATCAATTCTTCTTGTTTACTGAGTTCCAGGTATACATCTAAATGGCATCCAATGGCCACAAGTATTGCTATTTTAAGATATCCTTTATATATATCCGCAGTCATGGCGTGAATTAGAGAGATATCAAATAGCATAAGCACAACAATACATATAAGGATTTTATGGATAAAGGATATATTATACATGATTGTATCCCTATAATGAGCTCACCTTTTATTCTAAAGAGCTCACCTTTACTTCTAAGCTACTCCGTCAAAGAATGTAATGACTGTAATTTCTCGTGGGCAGTTAATACGGATTGGGAACCAGTGGCCTGTGCCGTTATTGACGTAGCACACGCTTTGTTCTTCAACGTAGCGGCCTTTTGTATATGGAGTGCCCGTTGGCACTACAGGAACGCCCATAAATACGATTTGACCGCCATGTGTATGACCAGAAAGGGTCAACGGGATCTTCTGTTCAATGGCTTCTTCAAAGAATTCAGGGTGATGAGCCAATAGGATAACAAAGGCGTAGTCTGGAATACCAGATAAAGCTTTAGCGATCATAGCTTCACGGCTATCTTTTTGTCGGCTGTTATCGTATGTAACACCTGCGAGATATACAGGTTGTTTGCCACCCATAATTTGAATATTACTATTCAAGAGGATATTCATTGGTGTATTTCGCTTGAAAGAATCAATCACTTTATTTACATCGTGATGGTACTCGTGATTGCCTAAGATGAAATCTACACCGTCAGGAATTTGTTTTGCGAAGGTCGTCAGTCTTTCACAGACCTCAGGCAACCATGCTAGTTTATCGATGAGATCCCCTGTGATAACGACACGATTAGGCTTTTGTAAAAGCGCCAATTTTAGGATTTCATCAAAGTCGTCTAAGTCGATGCTAGCCCCTACGTGAACGTCACTAAGTTGAACGATTTTATAGTCTTTTAGCCCTGGAGGCAAGTTCGTATAACCAAATTTTTCATTCGTAACTACTATCTCCTGTTGACCAGCAAAGGCAGCATAACTAGAGCCACCAATTGTGGCCAACGGCACTACGGTTGCAGCAGTTCTAAAGAAGGCACGGCGGCCCGTTCTGTTTTCCTCCAGCGTTTTGCTCCAAATCTTATTAACCGCCCAGTATAACAAACCGAGGACGATAAAGATGGGAATCGCCAAGAATAAGCCAAAGAGGAAACCGTAGCTTTCAGTACGGAACATATTCATCAGCGGATAGTATAACGTGCCGTATAGATCTACTTGGTGTAACAAGTAGTATCGGATGGATGCAAACCACGCGCTGATTAAGATGATATAGCCTACCCAAGCAGGCCATTTCTTTTTAGGCTTCCACAAGTTGAGGAATAGAGCCCAAAAGCCCACCAAACCTAATACTAGGATGGTGCCAAAAATTATATTAAATAGCATTCTCATTCATTGCTCCTACAAATTATTTTGCCATCTCCGTCAATTTACCATGAGGACCTGCCCAAGCATAGTCGGCGAACGCGTCGCGCTTGATGAGCATCCAGTCCTTCGGCAATTGATTTTGGATGGCTCCAATTGTTATATTTTTAGCATCTCCTACGTACGTCAAATCGCCGCGGAATGCTTTCATAAACCATTTTCTATGAGAGAAAATATGTGTTATTTCTTTTACTAATACAGGTTGTAAAGCTAGTTCAAAACCTAGGTCTTTAACTAATGATTCAAGGCCTCGTTCACCTTCGTCAAAGGCAGATACCATTTCCACCGAAGGGAATTCCCACATGGACCGTAACAACCCACGATTCGGGCGTTTGTGCAATAGATAATAGTCTTCGTATTGCAAGATACCTACGAATAGAGGTACCTCTACTACCTTCGTTTTCTTGATACGCACAGGTAATTTGTCTGTATCCTTATGTTGGTATGCTTCACACATATTTACAATAGGGCATTCTCCACAGCGCGGAGTTTTTGGAATGCACACAGCAGAGCCAAAATCCATTAAGGCTTGGTTAAAATCGCCAGGTCGATCATGAGGTAATGTTTCCTCTACAATAGTAGTTATGGCCTTCTTACCTTTAGTGCTCAAAATATCATCAAAGATGCGATATAAACGAGCGTAAATGCGCAGCACATTGCCATCTACAGCTACCTCTGGTTCGTTGTACGCCATGGATAGCACAGCTCCAGCTGTATAAGATCCTACGCCCTTCAAGGACTCCATAGTCTTGCGGTCACGGGGCACAATACCACCGTAGTTTTCCACGACGTCCTTTACGCCAAGGCGCAAGTTACGAGCACGGCTATAGTAACCAAGCCCCTGCCAAGCGTGAACCACCTCATCCTCAGAGGCCTTTGCTAGTTCCTCCAAGGTTGGAAATAAACGCATCCAATTGTCATAATAGGGCTTCATCGCCTCAATGCGCGTCTGCTGGCTCATCACCTCAGACACCCAAATCTTATAAGGGTCTCCACAATCGCGCCACGGCAATTCCCGTTTATGCACATCATACCACGCCAACAGCTGTGGCACCCACTTAGGGTTCTTTTTATCAGTCATATTACCTCAAAATATTATAAACTTAGGACTCTAGTACCACCTTCATGACTACAGGCATATTGCATACATATTGCAGCCAATACGGTGTACTTATCCGTTAATATACAGATCAATGCGCGCCAAGTGTTCGCTTTCAAGAACAGTATCCACAGTGGTTAGTTCCATCTTATCTACCGTACTGTTGTCTCGGTCAAACACGATAGGACCTTTTAACTTCTTGCCTTCTAGCAGCATTGGCAACCATTGGCGGTCACCATCCCACATGTGCTCATAGGGAATTTCATCGATCGTTAGCCAATGAGGTTCCATTTCGTCTGTTTCCTCTACATTGCCTGTGAAAGTACGCAAAAAGTACACATAACCTACATGGGTTAAGCTTTCATCAAAAGGAAATTGAAAATCAAAGGCAGCCACACATTCTAAATCTTCGGGGCAACCATGAAGGCCAGATTCCTCAAATAATTCGCGAATAGCACAGTGGCGGAAACTTTCACCAGCCTCGAGTTTACCGCCAAAGCCATTATATTTATCAGCCCCAAAACCACGTTTCTTACGACCTAGTAATATACGATTTTGTTCATCAATAGGAAATACGAGCGTAGTCGGTTTCATAGGGCCTCCTTAATCGTTAAAATAACACTATATTATTATACCATTATTTCGTGTGCGAATGCGCTAGTTGTGGTATCATTAAGAGGATAGATTTTCGTGCATGGAAGGAGGCACATAATGAACAAACCACTTAGATTTAATATTGAATTAGGGCGCACAAAACCCGTCAATATTCGCGATGAACAAGTGCGTTGCCCCTTCTGTGACCGTTCAAAGTTAACGGACATCCTCGATACATCAGGCCATATTATTTGGCTTATGAACAAATACCCTGTGCTAGAAAAAACTTGGCCTACGGTTATCATCGAAACGGAAACCGATGAAGGCGAGTTTTCTACCTTACCTGCTGACGAAGCAGCACACATTCTGCAATTCGGCCTCGATAAGTGGCGTGAAACTCGGCAGCGCAAGGAGTTTAAATCCGTACTATTCTTTAAAAACCATGGCTATATGTCTGGCGGCTCCATTCGCCATCCACACAGCCAAATCATCGGTCTAGAAAATTACGATTACCACAAGGATATTACGGCTCAAAACATGGAAGGCTGGCTCTTACACGAGGATCAGCATGTACGCATTACCTTGTCTACTCATCCCATAATTGGGTTCTTTGAGTACAACATTCGGTTCAAACCAGATACGCCAGTTCGTCCTGTAGCCATTCGATTACAACAAGTTTTGCGCTATGTGTTGCACACCCTTTCTAACCTTAGCCAGTCCTACAATTATTTCTTTTATAATCTCGAGGACGGCTATGACTACATCAAGGTGGTGGCTCGTTATGTAACGACTCCTCTCTACGTGGGCTACAAAATTCCACAAACCTGTGACGAAGAACGGGCTGCTAAAATCATGCGCGATATTGCACCTTATTTACAGGCTACTAAATAGTTATAAGCTACTAGTTAGGTCTCACATTACTATATTGTGAACATATATAATATTAATCGCATATAATTTTGAACATCTATGATTTTAACCATAGATAATTGAAAGGATTTTTATGAAAGTATTTGCCATCGGCGATCTCCATCTATCTGGCAATCCTCCGACGAAGCCGATGGATATTTTTGGTCCCCACTGGGATAATCATTGGGCCCGCATCAAAGAGCATTGGGCTAACAATGTAACAGATGATGACATCGTCTTTCTCGTAGGCGATATGAGCTGGGCACTCCGCCTCGACGAAGCAGCTTGCGATTTACAAGAAATCGCATCCATGCCCGGTAAAAAATATATGATTCGCGGTAACCACGACTATTGGTGGGCATCAGCAAACAAGATGCGCAACCTCATGGGTGACGCTATTACCTTTTTACAAGGTCATGGCACAGCAGAGCTCATTCAAACAGAAGAAGGCCCTCGCATCATCGCTTTTGGTGGAACCCGCGCCTACCTCTGCCCTGGTGATTCCCATTTCTCACCGGAAACAGACCAATCTATTTACGAAAGAGAATTGATGCGCACCGAAGCAGCATTACAAGAAATGGATGCGGCTGTGCAAACACTCCTAGAAAAACTCACTGCTGAAGCAAAGGTTAATGCAACAGTTTCTGATAAGACCTATCTATCAGCAATAGATATACACAACATAGCAGTAACAAAACTGTTATTGTTGCACTACCCTCCATTTAACGAGTCCAATGCCCCTTCCGGCTTTACAGACCTTATGGAGCAATACAAAGTAGATACTTGTATCTTTGGTCATTTACACGATCAAATTTCCTTTAAGCGTATTCCAAAGGAATTTGGCTCCACTAAACTAGAGCTAGTATCTGCAGACTATCTAGACTTTACACTAAAACAAATCATGTAAGGAGAGACTATGAGTCGCATTCATAAAGAGCATTTACAAGCGGGCTACATCTTTGGTGATACTATTAACCAAGAATATATTTACTTGCCCTCTGGTGAGGTAGGCACAGACCATCCTTTGGCGGTCCTCGAAACGCCGACAAAGCGCGAAGATATCACCTTGGACGAAGCGGTCCACATGATTGATACGCTTACGCTAAAACGCTGTAGCCACCCTACACTGGGGAAAAAATCATTTTAATAATATAATGACGGGTTATAGGACAAAACGTGTTGGTTTTATAGGGGATGGAGCCAGTAAATTACTGCTTCCATCGCCATTTTAAGTTCTTTTGATAAACTTAGAGGGTGGACAAAATGTGTTGGTAAAAAGTCCCAAACCCCTTGATTTTACTGGCTTCAATAAGGTTATATCTTCTTAGAAAATCGTGTTCTAAGTGGAGGGAATAATCATGCTGGTAAGATGTATAAATTGTGGATTTTCTTGTCAAAAATATGGGAAAACTAAAGCTGGATCACAACGATGGCATTGTAAGCAGTGTAACATCACCTTTACACAAACTATTGATAATACTACTAAATGTTTTCATCGATTTCTAAATTGGTTATTTAGTAAAGAAACACAACAGGACATGCCTGGGCAGGGCCGTACATTTCGTAGACAGATAGCTGATTTCTGGCAAATATGGCCTATGCCGCCCAAAATTGAAACCTCGAGAGATGTGGTATTCGTTGATGGTATTTACTTAGCTAAAAAAGCTTGTATTTTGATCTGTTATGATGGTGAATATGTATTAGGGTGGTATTTATGTAGGTCAGAACAGTCTCGCTCATGGCAAGCTCTTATGCAGCGAATAGCGACACCCATTGTGGTCGTTTCTGATGGTGGACCTGGTCTTAGAAAAGCATTAAAAAAAGTTTGGCGTACCGCCAAGCTTCAACGTTGTATTGTTCATGCCGTATGGCAAGTGCATCGCTACACTACTAGACGACCTAAGACGTTAGCAGGCATTATGTTAAAAGATTTAGCAAGCGATTTATATAGTGTAAAAACACAGGAAGATGCACAAATATGGATTCAACGATTATTTAATTGGAGAGTGACTTTTAAAGAGTTTCTAAGTGAAATGACACGTGATAGTAATGATAATTTAAGAGCTACGCATGAACGCTTATTAAAAGCCTATAACTCTCTAGTGGTGTTAATTAATACAGAGACAATGTTTCGATATTTAGATGAAACATTGGTGTTAGATAAAGAATGTCCGAGGACTAATAACCCTATTGAAGGTGGGGTAAACGCACAACTCAGACGTTTATTGCGGTACCATCGAGGGATGTCTGTAGAAAAACGCATAAAAGCGGTCTTTTGGTGGTGTTATTTACACTCACCAAGACCGCTTCCTGCAAAAGAAATACTTAAGGTAATGCCAACTGATGCGAGTATTTCTAAAATATATAGATCTATGAATGAAAGAGCCCAACTTCAAGGCATAATTCCAACTTGGGGGGATGCCATTTCTTGGGGTGATTTGCATAACTATGACAAATTATCTTTCAATGATTGGGATTAAAGTACCAACACGTTTTGTCCTATAACCCATAATGACACTAACAAATTAAGCGGGTAGATATCTACCCGCTTTTTGTATAGATTTATACAATTTTTAGATGTTCCATAAAAGGATTATCCTAAGAAACCACCATGGCCCATTCGAATACAATCTTCTTTTGTGATTTCATCGTCTGCAACGAGACGTGGCACGATTTCGTCAAAGGCAGTTGGTTTGCTGAACAATACGCCCCCTGGAACGCCAAGAATTGGTGTACCGTCCGCACAGTACGCAATGCAAACCATGGATCCTGGCAATACAGGCAAACCATAAGTTACTACGCGATCTGCATAGCGTTTAATGGCACCCGGTGTTAAATCGTCAGGATCAACGCTCATGCCGCCTGTACAGAAGATAATGTCGGCACCAGCTGCTTTTACCTTGTCGATAGCCGCCACGATATCGTCTGTATTGTCCGTTACGATTTCATGAGCCACTTTTGTGACCCCAAATTCTGCGCAACGTTCTTCAATAATAGGGGTGAAAGCATCTTTAATGCGACCTTCAAATACTTCGGAGCCAGTAGTAACGATGCCCATTGTTTTGCGCACGAATGGTTTTACATGAAGTAAAGGCTCCCCATTAGCAATTTTCTTAGCATCCTCTACTTGTTGTTCCTCTAATAATAAAGGAATACAACGCATGCCTGCTAATTTATCGCCTGCTTTCACAGGTGTATTATTAAATCTCGTTACAATAGTAAGCTCACCAATGCTGTTGATAGCATGTAAGCGTTCCACATCGACCTTGAATAAGCCATCTACGTCTGCAATGGCTTCGATTTTACCTTGTGCCATTGGGCCTTCGTGCATGTTTTCGCCACCTGCCATACGATACAAAGCGCGGGCTACGTCCTCTTCGTGCAAGAAGCCTTCATCTTCAGGTTCCATAACGAAGATATGCTCTTTGCCAAGGTCTAATAATTTAGGAATATCCTCTTCTGTAATAACATGACCACGGCGGAAGGGCGTATCTTTCACCTCGCCGATAACGATGCGAACTAAATCGTGTAATAATGCATGCCCTACGGCATCTTGTGTTCTAATAGATTTCATAATATGTCCCTCTATAATCTGGAATTCTATCTAAATCTCTTACTAAACAATCATATAAAAATCGATGTATTTACGCTGTAACTCAAGTCACCTTATTCGCCTAGATTAGATAGCACAGAATATACGCGCCAATAATACACCAAGCCAGCAAAGAATTAATCCGCCTACAACTTGTAGAACGCCATAGAATAAGGCTTGTACATAGGACTCAGCCATCATAAGTTGCAGCATTTCAAAGGCAAAGGTAGAAAATGTAGTGAAAGCTCCAAGGCCACCAACAACGAGCAAGAATCTGGCCCATTGTGGTAAATCTGGCTTTTGCATGTAGAGGCCTAACACGAGGCCAATGATGAGACAACCGATAAGGTTTACTACGACCGTACCATACGGAAAGGAGCTGACCTTTGTCATCACCCATTCGCCAAGAGCCATGCGGCATAAAGCTCCGATAGCTCCACCGAGGGCAACGGCTATGTATTTTTCCATAAAGCCTCCTCTATTTATAACAACATACTACCTGCTTTGGTTACAGCACTAAAGCATATAGGTAGTAAGACTTTCACAATTCGTGTAATTATCTGTAATAACCGATAATTATCTAGTTTTCTATATTAGTCAATCGCCAACAGTCTCAGTATACTATATTTAGAGAGTCGGGAAAAGGAAGGAGTCCCTATGAACCCCTCAACAGCACCATTGACCGAACTGCGGATTAATGCGTACGAAGATCCATTTTTACAACATCAATACGTATGTTTAGGCCATAAAATCGCCAATATCCGCGTATCTCTAAATATGTCTCAATATGAGTTAGCCCACCACATTGGCATCAGCCGCAGTTATTTAAGCAAACTAGAGTGTGGCACGGGTATTTCTGGCATGTCCTTAGAGATTTTATTTAAAATCGCTCAAGCTTTTCAAATCGACGTAGCACAACTAGTGCGGCTGCGCATCGTTGACTATAAAAACTGCAATGCGCACCTAACATCTCATTATAAAAGGTTAGAATTTCTAAACCATACCAAAAAACAAACCGTTAACCACTTACGCAAAAAAACTCAAGTTAATTAGTTATCTTAGATTAACTAGTTAACTAAATCAACTAAAAAAGCTCCGCTATGAGCGGAGCCTTTTATGTCATTATGCCTATGAGCACGTTAGACATTATACTTCATTAAGTTTTTTGTGTTGCACTTCAGCATTTGCTTTTTTGAAGATAAATGCATTGTTGATGTGCTGACGCATAGCCGCCTCTGCGGCTGCTTCGTCATGACGTTCGATAGCATCTACGATTTGATCATGTTCATCATCGCAATCATGTGTACGAACCGCATTGAAGGAGCTGATGTACATGTCTCGATTAACGCGTTCACGGAAGCTTGCCAAGTAGTCTACAATGCGTTCATTACCAGAGTAATGTGCGATCATTGTGTGGAAACGGCTGTTAACCTCAACGCGTTCTGTAGCATCTTCTATTTCATGCATTTCTTTACAAATATCTCGCAATTCTTTAATTTGTTCGTCTGTAGCATGACGTGCACATAGTCTTGAACCAAGACCTTCCATTACTTCGCGCACTTGATATAATGCAATGATTTCCTCTGGAGTGTCTGCTTTTACAGTAACACCTTTCCAAGGAACGATAACTACGAGGTTATCTTTAGCCAATTTACGGAATGCTTCACGTACAGGTGTAGCACTCACTTGTAACTGTTCTGCAATTTTTACTTCGTTTAGCTTTTCTTGAGGCATCAATTCGCCTGTTAAAATCGCTGTTTTTAATGTTAAATATACTTGTTCGCTAAGTGGCAATCTTTCAATAGAGTCCACTGCGGACAAATTGTATCTATCTTTAGAATCTTGTCTTCCCATAACTATCTCCCAAAACTTAATACTCGTCCTATCTTTCACACTTTCAAAGAACGGCTAAAATGAGTATAATAATATATTATACGACATATTTTTATAGAATATGTCGCACACAATATTTAATACAGTGTATACAAAATAATTATAAAACTCATATCTAAAACTGTCAATCTAGCAATCTAACAATAGATACTAGCTATATCTTATTTTTGAAAGTAAGGAAGTACACTATGAGCCGTTGTTTGGTTATCATCAATCCTGTATCAGGGGGCGGGGCGGCACGCCGGTATGCCCTCGACTTACAATGGAAATTGAGCACCTTATTCGAAACGATTGAGGTCAAATTCACCACCGGTGAAGGCGATGCAACACGTTTTGCTAAAGATGCTTGCGAACGCGGGTTCGATGCAGTATTTTGCATGGGTGGTGATGGTACTGTTAACGAAACTGTTAATGGCATTGCTCAAGGGGGATTCAAATCTACCTTTGGCTTTATCCCAGTTGGTACTGTTAACGATATGTCTCGTGCACTTGGGATTCACCAAAATCCAGCACAAGCGATCAAACGCATCGACATCAATGAAACGAGAACAATTGATATAGGCCGCTGCAACGACAAATATTTCTGTAATAATATCGCAGCAGGTGTTATCCCTAAAGTAGTAGAAGAGGTTACGCCAAAAGAGAAAAGCATACTTGGCCCTCTCGCCTACTTCTTGCGTGCAGGCCAAGCGTTATTTACTACTAAAGACTATACATACCGCATCAAAACTGAGAACGATGATTTTATCTGTAAATCTCCGCTCGTTTTAGCATTGCTTACCAATGTAGTATCTAGTTTTGAACGGTTTATGCCTGAAGCCTCGGTAGATGACGGCTACATGCGTATCATCATCTTCAAAGAATACTTTATTCTCGATATTCTCAGCGTAATACCGCTCATCATTAGTGGTGCCATTTATAACTCTCGGTATACAACTACCTTAACTGTGAGTAAAGCATCCATCGAGCTCTTATCTAATGTTGACGATTTAGCAACCAATATGGATGGCGATCCAGGTCCATCTATGCCCGTAGATATCGAAGTATTACCACGGGTACTAAAAGTATTTGCCCCATCCAAACATAAAAAGAAAAAAGCTTTGAATTTGCCTAAACTACCGCATATAGACCTGTAAGACGCAATCTTGATAATTGATTTTAGTTATATATATACAGTTAACACAAAAGTTATACATACAGTTAACACAAAAGCTCCCTATCCAAGGATAGAGGGTTATAGGACAAAACGTGTTGGTTTTATAGGGGATGGAGCCAGTAAATTACTGCTTCCATCGCCATTTTAAGTTCTTTTGATAAACTTAGAGGGTGGACAAAATGTGTTGGTAAAAAGTCCCAAACCCCTTGATTTTACTGGCTTCAATAAGGTTATATCTTCTTAGAAAATCGTGTTCTAAGTGGAGGGAATAATCATGCTGGTAAGATGTATAAATTGTGGATTTTCTTGTCAAAAATATGGGAAAACTAAAGCTGGATCACAACGATGGCATTGTAAGCAGTGTAACATCACCTTTACACAAACTATTGATAATACTACTAAATGTTTTCATCGATTTCTAAATTGGTTATTTAGTAAAGAAACACAACAGGACATGCCTGGGCAGGGCCGTACATTTCGTAGACAGATAGCTGATTTCTGGCAAATATGGCCTATGCCGCCCAAAATTGAAACCTCGAGAGATGTGGTATTCGTTGATGGTATTTACTTAGCTAAAAAAGCTTGTATTTTGATCTGTTATGATGGTGAATATGTATTAGGGTGGTATTTATGTAGGTCAGAACAGTCTCGCTCATGGCAAGCTCTTATGCAGCGAATAGCGACACCCATTGTGGTCGTTTCTGATGGTGGACCTGGTCTTAGAAAAGCATTAAAAAAAGTTTGGCGTACCGCCAAGCTTCAACGTTGTATTGTTCATGCCGTATGGCAAGTGCATCGCTACACTACTAGACGACCTAAGACGTTAGCAGGCATTATGTTAAAAGATTTAGCAAGCGATTTATATAGTGTAAAAACACAGGAAGATGCACAAATATGGATTCAACGATTATTTAATTGGAGAGTGACTTTTAAAGAGTTTCTAAGTGAAATGACACGTGATAGTAATGATAATTTAAGAGCTACGCATGAACGCTTATTAAAAGCCTATAACTCTCTAGTGGTGTTAATTAATACAGAGACAATGTTTCGATATTTAGATGAAACATTGGTGTTAGATAAAGAATGTCCGAGGACTAATAACCCTATTGAAGGTGGGGTAAACGCACAACTCAGACGTTTATTGCGGTACCATCGAGGGATGTCTGTAGAAAAACGCATAAAAGCGGTCTTTTGGTGGTGTTATTTACACTCACCAAGACCGCTTCCTGCAAAAGAAATACTTAAGGTAATGCCAACTGATGCGAGTATTTCTAAAATATATAGATCTATGAATGAAAGAGCCCAACTTCAAGGCATAATTCCAACTTGGGGGGATGCCATTTCTTGGGGTGATTTGCATAACTATGACAAATTATCTTTCAATGATTGGGATTAAAGTACCAACACGTTTTGTCCTATAACCCAGGATAGAGAGCTTTTTATATTTGATAGACCTTATATTTGCTGGACTATAGGGCTACATCTGTATAGATTTATACAGTACGCATCAGCCTGATGCCAATCTTACGATTGTTATAGACTAATCTATAATGATTGCATCGTGCAAGCGGAAGCTATAGATATAACATGCTTTCACAGGCATTCCCGTCAATCGCTGTAAGGCCTCTTTATAGAGGTCCATTTGTATTTTATAGCGCTTGATGAGGTCTTCCCCAGATTTGACGCGGTCCGTCTTGTAATCTACGAGAACCCATTCACCGTTCTCTTCAAAGGCAGTATCGATAATACCTTGGAGGAATAGATTCTCCCCATCCTCTAAGGTGTTATATACGCGTTTTCCTTCAAAAAGCATACTGAACGGCAATTCACGTTCTATGCGATTCGCATTGATAAGACGCTTCCCAAGGTCGGAACTAAAGAATTTATATAAACTTGTATCGCTTAATAAATTTCGTTCTTCCTCTGTGAAAGTCCCTTTTTTCACGAGTGCATCTAGCTCTTTCGTTAAAGAAGCTTGGGTATACTTCGCAAGCGGTAGCCACTGCATGGCCTCATGCATCAAGGTACCCCATTGAGCCCCTGTCAACACATCCTCTTCGGACTGTAATGCTTGCGGCTTGCGGCCGAATACAGAATTAGCTAAATCATCAGCGGAAACTGTAATAGTTGGTACAGCAGCATTACTTGTAGCGTCACGATCAGCATTACGAACATCTAGCTTAATAGCTTGACCTAAGATTGCATCTGAAACGGCTCGTTTAGCCCCTGTATCTACCGTTACAATCGGTTCGTTCAAGGTATCAATAGTGCCTGCTTCAATTTCACGTTCTTGGAATCGTCGTTTCAATTCACTGACGGAAATCTTAGCCGTGCGTCGCGTAGCATCGCTATACGGATAACTATAGTTGAACCGGTCTTCGATTTCCTGTGGCAATTCCACAGAGTTAACAGCTTTCAACTCACGCACCTTATTGATGGTAGTTTCATCGATATCCGCTTTATAATCGAGATCACCATAGAGAGAACCATCGTGGATTTCGACCTTGATGCGACATTTTTTATCTGGTAAGTCAAAATAGGTCGGCCCTTCGTACTCAATGGCTACACGCAATGGGTTACCACCGTCTAAATGACGGGTAAAGCCCATAATTAACCATTCTAGATACGTATTAGCTTGGGTGATAATATCCGTCGGCAACTGTTGCCCTTCTACAGCGGCAACATTGTTAATGAGCTCACCTAGGCTAGATAGTTTACCTGCAGAATTCTTGAACCCCTTCACAAAGCCCGTCATGAATAGCTTATCTCTAGCCCGTGTTAAGGCTACGTAAAGAATACGCTGTTCCTCTGCTTTGAGAGCTGCTTCTTTGACGTCTTTCACGTAGAACCACGGCATGGTTGGGAAAGACACCCGAATATCCGGGAAGTATCCCTTTAAGCCAAGACCTGTATTTTTATCGATGAGGAGCTCTGAGCGAAGGTCCATCATATTGAACCGTTTTTGAACGCCAGATAAGAACACCACAGGGAATTCAAGGCCCTTACTCTTATGGATGGTCATGAGGCGTACCACATTGTCCGCTTCACTTACCACATTAGCTAGTGGCATATCTTGGTTGCTATCGCGCAAGCTTTCAACAAATCGCAAGAATCTAAAGAGTCCACGGAAGCCAGAGGCCTCATAGTCCTTTGCTCTGTCGTATAAGGCAAGCACATTCGCACGGCGCACAAGACCATTTGGCATGGCACCTACATAGTTTACATAATCTTGGGATTCGTAAATATCCCATAACAAATCGGTTACACCGTGACGGCGGGACAAGGTGCGCCACCGATCCATATGCCCAATAAAAGCTAATAAGCGCTCATCTTGAGCTGCTTCTGCATAGGCGGGCATGAGAGACCACAAAGAGCCCTCACCAGATAGGCGCAAAGCCCCTAGTTCGTTTGCATCAAGACCTACGAGACCAGAGTGCAACACTGCTGCCATCGGCAAGTCTTGTTCCGGATTATCTATGATAGATAGCAACGCTAGTAAAAGTTGAATTTCCTGTGCTTCAAAGTAGCCATCCCGTTCGTTTACCACCGCAGGGATACCCGCTTGGCGCATGGCCTCTACTGCACGAGTCCCCCAGCCAGCCAAGGATCTACGCAAAATAGCAAAGTCTCGCCATTCGATTTGACGGAACGTACCATCTGGATTTTGCACCTTCTTCTTGGCCCCGTGGATTTCCTTAATCTTTTGGATGATGAAATCGAGCTCCCGCTCGTTATTTTCAGGGTCGTCCCCTTCGTCCTCGTCGCTTTCACTAGCACTGAGGGTGTCCTTACTCACATCGAGAAGCTGCAACTCCACGTCTCCTCCAACCCAATCTTCTGGCGCATCCTCTACAATACGGCCAGGAATGAGGGATTCAGCCTCAGTATAATTAAGCTCTGCCGCCTCTTCCGTCATGATCTGGTAGAACAAGAAGTTCGTTGCGGCCAAGATATTTTCGTGAGATCGGAAGTTCTTTGCTAGGTCGATGCGACGCTCCACCGCATCAGTGCCGCCGTAGGTATTGTATTTCTCCATAAAGAGAGAACTGTCCGCCATACGGAAGCTGTAAATGGCTTGCTTCACGTCCCCTACGTAGAACCGATTATCGACGCGAGAAATCAAGTTGATAATCGTCTCTTGCACGCCGTTCGTATCTTGGTATTCGTCGACCATGATTTCTTTGAAAGTATCTTGGAGCTCCTTCGCTACATCGGACGGCTGAGGATCATCCTCTGTGCCCGGCTCAACGAGAAGGGCCAAGCATAAATGCTCCAAATCACTAAAATCCATGATGCCTTGCTCTTGTTTCATATCTCGATACGCTTGGTGGAACGCAATGGTTAGCTCTACAAGCCCTTCGATGATTGGATATTGCGCCTTGAACTGCTCTTGCAAGGTAGCTTCAGGCACGGTAAACACAGCAGCTTGCATGGCTTTAAGATCATCTTTATTTTGGGAACCTAAAGATTTAAACTCTGCTACCAATATAGGATCAAAGGCTTGTGCCTCTTTTGAGCCCATGCGGAACTGGTCCTTAATAAAGGTATCCATATGCTTACAAGCTTCCCCCATGTCGTCCCATGTTTGAGCATTTGAAAGCATACCTAGTGCGGCTAGTTGGTTATCGTATATGTTCTGCCATTTATGAGGCCCCATTGGATCGAGCAAGATTTGTTCCATCCGCTCTAAACGCTCACGAATGTGGTCGATAACAGCTACATGTTTATCCCACATATATTGGCCCCACAGCGTATCGCTTGGGCTTATAGTCATAGCCTCTTTATAAGGCTCTAAGGCTTTACGTAACCATCCATCAGGATTGGCAAGGGACATGGCGTAGTTATATAGAGACATAATCTTTGCCGTTAAGCCTGCATCCGATTTATCATCACTGAAGAAGTCCGCCAATTCATAAATATTATAAAGGCCTTCTTCATAGGATTTAGTTAATAAATCGGCTAATACCTCTTGTTGTAAGAGCGCCATTTCTGCTTCGTTGCCAATGCGAGCCGTTGGATTAATATCTAGCTTGTAGAAATAAGAACGAATCACCCATTGGCAGAAGGAGTGCAACGTAGAAATATGAGCAGACGGCAAGAGATTGAGCTGTCGTTCCAGGCGCTCTTGCATAGCCTCGTCATCAGTAGATTCCATGGCTTTTGCCAAGGCAAGTCCAATGCGGGCACTCATCTCTTGAGCAGCCGCCTTTGTAAAGGTTACAACCATGAGCTCTTGTACGGTTAAGGGATTATCCATATCTTTAAGACGGGTAATAATGCGCTCTACGAGAACTGCCGTTTTACCTGAGCCGGCCGCAGCTGCCACAAGCAAGGTTTGATTATCTAAGGACGAGTCCTTCGGCGCTATGATGGCAGACTCCTGCTCTGGCGTCCATTTAACACCCATGGTTTTCACCTCCTTCGTTACTATTATTTCTATCGTTACTATTATTTCCGTTACTACTGTTATTTATGTCGTTTAGAGCCTCTTTCATCCGTTCTAATGCATCATCTTCAGATAAGCCGGACAGATAATTATACTTATTACGGCTAGAGTCAAAACGGCATACAGTACGATAGTCACAATATGTACATGGTCTAAAGCCATTTAATTGATATGGCTTAATAGGGAACTGGCCTTCCCCAATATTACGGCCCGTTTCAGCCATTACGTGGTTTGTATAACGGCACATTACGTCAAATTCACCAGGATTCTTAACCTTGCGCAAATCTCTACTAGAAATAGTTTGATCCTTTTTCGTAGCGATTGGTACATAAGGTCCTCGTTTAGAGCCATAGGACAAAAATTTATTATCTATATGGGTCAACAACTCGATATCATCAGAGAAGTATCCACTGTTTTGCCATGCATTGCTTTCTTTCGCAAGTGATATGGCATCCTCATAGGATATAGGCGCATCAGCAGGAATTTTAGGGTTCTTCACATAGGAATACACCACAGCCGCAGGAGCTATCGATTCGCCCTTCGTTTTACCATAAGCAGATTCTAAGGCCAATAGATAGGTCATGAGCTGCAATTTAAGGCCATAGTATACATCTTGCGCCGTTACGTGTGCGCCGCCCGATTTGTAGTCAATAACCATACCATAAGTTTGACCATCTCGGGTATATTCATCGATGCGGTCAATTTGACCAATGAGGCGCAAATAACGATCTTCTCCAAGGGGCACGCGAATCGGATCCCAGCCGCCTTGACGGCCAAAATCTTGCTCTAAGTACTTCGTATCAAAATCACTGCGCTTCGACCACTCCACGAGGCGGTCTACCGTTACATGTAATGTTCTTTGTACACGCTGCTCGATAGCTTTTTGGTAGGCATCGCTGGTTTCCTCGCCACCTTGATTCTCTTGTAAAATCTCTTCCGCTACCGTACGGCATAAGTTATGTTGGTCCTCTTCGTTAAGGTCACGCCATTGTTTATTGTTATCTAATAGATAATTACCTAAACGCTCTAAGTTAGCATGGAGGAATGTACCAATTTCAGGCGCCCCAAAGGAGCGTACACGACGCGGTTCTAGTTTCAAACCATATTGAGCATAGAACTTGAACGGACACTGCTGATATCTCTCTAGGCGCGTCACAGAACCAGACATATATCCTTTAGATAGGAACAATCCATTCACTAAATCCTTCGTAATGACAGGCACATCATTATTATCTCGAATACCACGAGATACCTCACCTAAACGAGGACGATAGGTATCGCTTTCACGAGCCCAGTTATACAGCCCCCACCACAATGGATTGACCTCATGACCACTAAAGAGGGCGCCCCAGCGCTCAGACAATAGGGACAAACTCTGTAAAGGTCGCCATACATAATCCGCCTCAGTATCAGGCGCAATAGAGAGTGGAATATCTACCGCCTTATCTACATAACCAAGGGATTCTAATCGTTTCACCACGAGGGATGGCTCAAGGCCGGTTCCATCTTCGCCAGAGCTTGCATAGGACAGCGTCAAGGAATGGGCTGCTCGCGTCATAGCTAGGTATAATAGGAAATTTTCGTTGAAAGCCTTCGGCAAAGCCCCTTCAGCCAACGTGATCCCAGCCTTCGCCAACTCTTGACGTTCCTTATCCTTAATAAGCCCTTCATCGCCCATGCTTTGTGGGAATACACCTTGGTTGAGGCCCATGACGAATACCTTAGGCCACCATTGGCTGTAACCACGTTCAATGGTGGTGATTACCACATGGTCCAAGGACGGTGGAATCATGGAATAATTTACATCGCTCAAGCCTTCTTCGAGGAGTAGCATCATCTCATCTAAAGTCAACACTTCATCCTTCATGACCATAGTGATTTCGTCTATGAAAGAAATAACAGCATTGTACATCTGTTCATGGCTAGCTTTAGACTCTTGATCGCCCACCGTTTCTGCGTCCTTCGCCCATTCATAAAGGCGCTGTGGCACTTGCAATGTTTCTAAGAGACCATAAAGCTGTTCACCCCATTCTGCCCCCCTATGTCCTTCGCTATGAGCGGCAAAGTCAAACCACGGGGATAGGATATCCATAATAGTTTGTCGTGCTTTATTAACACGTGCTCTACGAGGTGCATCAGCGTGACTTTCTTCATCTTGCCCCTCATGAAAGCCTCGTAAATACGGCCAGCTTTCACGTTCCCATTTATAATGGTCAATACCAAACTCGAGCACATAGTTCTCCAATTCATCTACGGCCTCACGGCTGAGTGGCATCAAGTCTGTTTTAAGCAAGAGAAACATACTATCTCGGCTATAACTGTGGCGCACGATATCAAAGAGAGCCGTCAACAATTCACCTAATGGATGATTTTTCATAGGCCGCTGGCGGTCTATAAAATGCGGAATACCATACCGACCGAAGACCTTTTCTAAGGTATCCCCATACGTTTCCGACTCGCGAAGCATGATACATACATCGCGGTAACGTGCCTCTGGAGAGGATTCTACGTAGGCTAAAATACGGCGAGCCACTGCATCAGCTTCCCGTTCTCGGTTGTAACCACGAATGAGCGGAACAGTAGCATCTGTAGAATTCTGCTTACTAGGACTAGTAAAGTAATTAGCTTCTAATTCTTGTACGATTTGAGGGCCCCGTTTCCCGTCAAAACCAATCCAATTAATACTAGAACCATAACGAGCCACTAAGGTGTCATAAATCTCTAAAGGACGGCTGAAAAGATGTTCCCCTCGACGAGCCATATGTAAGCTCTTCGGAGCCGTTGGCAAGTCGATGGTAATAACTGCTTCCTTAGCCAAATCAAACAAGGTATAGATCAACTCGTAGTGAGTCGGTGTAAACCAATGGAACCCATCAATAAAGACGTGGCTATTTTCCATCAGTGGAGATTGAGGCAAAGCCTCAACGATTTCCATGATAGGATCGATGTCGCGCTCCCCATGACGACTGATTTCCTCTTCATAGGCAGCCATACAAATGGAAAGTTCGCGCAATTTCTTTTGTAATACTTTATTTTTAACAGACTCCGCCCCACGTTCAAGGTCATCAGGACCGACGCGGAATGCGCGAAACTCAGAAAAGAGCTGTTGCAATACAGAAGAAAACTCAGGGCGTTTAGTAGCCTGTTCTAATAAACCTAGCTCCTTTTGTTTTCGCTTCATTACAAGGCGCAACAACATAGACCGGCCAAAGCTAGATAAGCTTGATTGACCGGCCCCTTTGGAGCCTATGGATTGATATACTTGGTACCCCAAACGACCAAAGCCTACGACACGGACCGTAGTAAAGCCTTTTTCAGGCATAAATTCAGCAAGTTCCCGCTCCACCCGATAGGTGGCTGGTTCAGGAACGAGTAAGATTATGGGTTCCCCTGGACAATCGGTCATCACTTGACGTATCCGTTCATATACGGCACGCGTCTTGCCTGATCCTGCTCGTCCATAATAGACGCTAATATTCATGAGACCTCCCTAGTGAAACTTTCACCATCTCAGTTTATATAATTTATATAATCAGCAAATTTCATCTTATTTATATATTTCTCGGTCTTAGGTCTAGCCTAAAACTATTTTTTTCGATATAATATGTTACTGTACTAAGTATTATTATATAGTAATATGACATTCTGTGCTTAATTCTGGGGTAAATTTAAGCTAATTGTACAATATTTGACTCATCTGATTATATTTGTTTATAATTAAGAAAAAAATTTATATTTTATTTACAATTAACAGAATTTCATATATAATACATGTTAGTATTTGTGTTATTTGTAAAAATCATGTATTTAGGAGTGAATTATTATGAACAAAAAACATTTAGCAGCTGCTTTCGCAGTATTCGCAGCTACAACTATGTCCTTCTCCGCTTTCGCTGCATCCATCGATGCTAATGCACGCGCTTACGAACGCGCTGCAGCAGAGCAATATACTTACGCAGCACCTCAAGCGGCTACACCAGCTTACCAATCTGGCTATGTAACAAGTGCACCACGCCCTGGTTACACACCATTGCCAGCGGTTCCTTACACAGCAGGTGACATGGCTCAACAAATGCCTGTATCTAAAGAATTGGGCGATCCAATCTTCGTAGCACCTCAAACAACTGCTGTAGGTCTTCAAATCATGGACCCTATCGCACCTAGCTACCAACCTGTATACCAAGAAACGGTAACTTCTGTAACAGCTAATGGCAACGGCAGTGCATACGTTTCCCGTTACAAAACTAACCAATTGAACGCTTTCGACTTATTGTTGAACGGCAAAACTTATACATATGACTTGCCTGCATACACTAATGGCTACCAAGTGAAAACTGCTAGCACTTACAACCGTGCTGGTGCCGGTGTTGCGAATGTATTCTCTACAAACGTAATCACTGAAGCAGTTGTAAACAACAACTCTTTGCGTATCACTGTTAACATGACGCAACCAACAGCTGTAGCAGCTGCTAAATTGCGTTCCATGCAACAAACTGGTCAAGTAGCAGGTGGTGAAGTAGCTGCATTGTTCGCTTACAATGAAAGCTATGACGGTGTTAAACAAGCTGCTCATTACGACGTATTCAACAACGGCGGCCGTTACATCATCGTTAAATCCGGCGCTGTAACTGTACCAAACGGTGCACAACACCCTTACGCAACTGCATTGTTCGCAGTAACTGAAGACACTGTAGCTGCTGTAACAGTATCTGGCAACACTGCTGATGCTTACGACTTAGTAAAAGGCACTGCATACGCAATCGCTCAATCTGCTAAGGTTGGCAACGCACGTCGCTAATTTTAATTACTAATTCGTTACGAATTTAATTATACTTGTGAAAGCTATAAGCTTTCATGAAAAAAGACTATAAATCACTAAATCCCCTAATGAGGTAGCTCATTAGGGGACTTTTTATAATCTTGTGAATACTTCTAATGCTTTATAAGCCATTAAGCGATAGCCTAGCTCGTTAGGATGTACCTCTCCAGCAAAGACGATTTGTCCAATTTGATCCGCTTCAAACAAGGTCGTATAGAAGTCTATGACCTTAATATCATGTGCCTCTGCGTATGCTTTTAGCTGTTCATTAACCTCTCGTACGACGAGGTCTAAGCCATCCATATCGCTGTCGATTTGAGTTTCTAAACCAATAATACCCTGTCCCTTTGTGCTGGCTAATTCAATGGCTTTCACCAAAGTCTTGAATACATAGGCACTATCTCGACCTTGTAAGATATCGTTGGTACCACACATTAAGAAGATATGTCTCGTTGGATCATTTACAGTGGTAAGCGCCCAATTTTCAATATTATAAATCATGGCTTGTACAGAGCACCCATCCTCCCCATAATTCATAAATTTTACGCCCTCAATGGATGCATCACAGATTTCAACCCATCCACGTCCATAAGGCACATCGTAGCCACGCGTAATGCTGTCGCCAAAACAGATGATTTCCATATTCATCCCTCCTGTAACTATGCATTAATCATATAATAAAAGAACATTATACACAATATACATATTATAGAATTTTATATGCACACTTCATGGAATTACACCTACGACTATGGTATACTATTTCCACATAAGAGAGGTCAATGATGAGAAAACTATATCCCTTTTTAGTGATTGCTCTGGCTAGTCTTCAAACAGCTAGTGCTATTTCACAATACGAATTAGAAAACAAACCTACCCAATTTCAAGTTGCTTATAATAGCCCTGTTGAGACTGTGTATATCGACTTGAGCACCATCAATCTAGTACAAGCAGGACCGACGTATAATACATTACATGCTCGCACTATTAGTCTGTATAAGCAACAAAACATTATTGCAGACTATATGACTAATTATACATACCATCGAGGTAACACATCTAAAGATATTTACCTTATGGACTGGCATGTAACGCCTGCTAAATTCTACCAAGTAAATGGTGCCCCTATCGGAATGGCAGACAATCACCGGTCCGTTTTATCTACAGGTGCTCGCGTAGCTCCGAAAGGCTCTGCCGTCGCTGAAATAGGTCAGTTTATCTTGCACAATGCCTTAGAAATGGAGCGAATCACATATACCTTCACAAACCCTTATGTGCCACCACGCCCATATAAACCGATGAACACCCCTGCTCCTACTGCGGAGAAACCATTATTTGGTGTTCAACCACCTGAAGGTGTATATAAGCCACTGAACCAACTAGAATCGCCATATGCGTATCATCAACCGCGCTTAGCGCCATCTAAGTTGGGTGTATATGGACCAGTTCCTCCTCCGCCTCCAACAGGACCACGCCCTGATTGGGCTCTTGATATACAAAATCAAGATTTACCGGATCCGAACATACCTATGAGTCAATGGGGCCCACAACCAGATTATAATGCGCCACCTAGACCATAGGGACGTAGCCCTACTCCAACTATATCCCCTAGGATATGAGTTTATACTACGATTACATCAGCTAGGCTTCCATTAACGGGAAGCTTGCTCAACAGAATACAAGACTGCAAAAAAGGACCCATACGGGTCCTTTTGTTGTTATAGTATTTATATTGTTATGTGTCTATATCCATATATATTATTATGTATCTATATCCATCCTAATCAGATACTTTTACATTATTTAAGACGAATGAAGAACAATGCACATGCACCGATTATAGGCGCAATAGCGATGGACATTAAGGACATTTGATAGCTGCCCGTCATAACGAGGACATTGCCCAAGAGTAGTGGTGCCAAGAGTGCACCGATTTGATTAAACAAGTTTACAAAGCCCGCTGTAGTGCCTCGTAAATGAGGTGCTGCCGATTGAACTACAAGAGCATTAGTCAACGCACTATGCATGAAGGCACCAATGCCGAGGATAGGACCGGTTACAAAGAGCATATTTGGATTTGCCGTGCTTGCAAATAAGATTAAAGCTGGCGCAAACAAGAACATAACGAGCGCCGCTAAATGGTTCTTCTTAATTGGCAAAATATCAGATAAAATACCGATAGTTGGTTTCGCAATTAGCGCAGCCGTACCGAACACGCTCATGACTTGGCCTGCATAGATAGCAGTTACGCCTAATTGTTTAACCATGTACAAGTTCGCCCATTGCGTTACGCCCCAAGTCGTACCTGTTGCAAAGAAGCCCGCAATGGCCAAACAACGAATGTTGCGGTTGGAAATGATGTGCTTCAAGTTTTCTACTAAAGACGTTTGGCCTACGCCAAGCTTAGCAGCCGCTGCAGAAGCCTCGGCTTCTCGTTGTGCTAGGATTTCTGCACTCGGCTTACGCACCGTGAAGTAACATAATACAAGTACTGCCAATGGCAAGATAGCTGTAGCAAGGAATGCCGTTTGCCAACCGTAATGTGTAGCTACATATGGAGCGTAAAGGTTTACCGTAGTAATACCAAAGGAAGTACAACTCATGAAGATACCTACGGCCGCACCGCGTTGGTTAGGACCGAAGTGATCGCCGATAGCGCTCAAGCAAGAAGCTTGTACAGGACCAGACATAACGCCTAACAAGAAGCGCAAGCCCCAAGCCATGTTATAGTCTGTAATGGTACTCATCAAAGCCGTTACAGCAGCCATACCAATCAAACTAAACAAGATAGTACGTCTATAACCGATTTTATCGGCTAAAATACCGCCTGGCAGTACCGTTAAAGCATAACCAAAGTAAAAGGCCGAAATATGTTGAGCCCCCATCTTGGCTGTAAAATGCAATGCCTCATTGAGGATAGGCATAACAGATGCCCAAGACAAGCGCATAACAAAGCTCAACAAGAACGTGAGCCATACACTAAGGAGAATTAAAATCTGAGTTCGTGAGAAACTAAGTCGATTCATACGAGCTCCTTTCTACAGAATAAAAACATATAAAACTATCATACTATAAATAGAAATATTTTTACAAATACAAAGCATGACGGGTAACACAAAAGAACCCTCTATCAATTTGATAAAGGGTTCTATATATTACTATTCAAGGAACGGGCTCCAATTGCCTTACCAAGTATATTAATATCTAAAATTGAAATGTCCGTCAAATATCCTATACCGCATCAATAAGCACAATACATATAAATATATATTCGCACGCACATGTATAAAAGGAAATATTATATAAATTGTGGTGAGCAGTACGGTCTTACAACTTTTTCTAGAAAACGAACCAACTCCGTTTCACGGTCGGTATATTGGTTTTGCCGGCTGAACGACCAATTCGCATCCTTGTAAACCCGCTCATCCTTTTTCAGGCGATCTCAAAGAAGGCTTTGCGCTCGTCTGAAAATATCGAATCTTACTTTTTGCTTTTTTTCTTAGGATTTAATTCTTCTTTACGTTGCTTATAAAATTGCCAATATTTTTTGTCTTCCATAGAGAAAGGTGTGTAACGTAGCTCATTATAAGTTAGGTCAAAATATTTATAGGCATTTTCCATATCACCTAGTTCGTAATAGATAATACCTGCCCATAGAAATGTACTGCCATCAGGAACTGTTTTTCGCGCCTCTAATGCAATATTTATCCATTCAAGTGCCTTAGAATAATCCTTTAACTCTTTAAATCTGCCAGAAATTTCAGAACATAGCCCACTAGTTGGGGTTACGAATTGAGTAGCAGGTTTTGGAATTAAATCCCAAGCCCTCATTAACTTATCAATCCTTTCCTGAAGAGTTTTAGCTTGTCTCGACTCACATATAATATTATTAATTTCACTATTTAACTCAGGATTAATATCAGATAAATACATGGTTTTCCTTTCATTTATAATTCTTCATTAACAACTTTTGAGTAACTTTCCATTTTTAGGCTTACGGGATTTCTTATAACGTTCTTTGCTCTTTGCCCCACGGGAATAGTTGCCTAGCCCATATTCCAATCGATAATTATTAGAATCAAGCATCCATTTCCGTACTGTATGAGATTTAGCTCCATAATAACAACCGCAACGATTCCAATAGGAAACAGCATCTTCAGGATTATGTCCCATATATGCATTCTTTAAAGAGTATTTATTACCATCTATACCTTTGAAAACTGCATCCTCAGGAATCTGTAAGGTCGTCTAAAAAATGGAAACCGCGTGCGTACAATTCCACGCACATATACCATCAGAATTGAAGGTTTGTGTGGGGCTACAGTTTGCTGGTTTTTAACTATATTTCAACAATTTTTCTTCATGTAATGCTTGAATTTGTTTCAAAATAATCTCGTTCATTTGTTTTTCTAATAAATCATTAGTAGAGTTGCAGATAATTTTAACAACAGAAGCAGCAGATAATAGTCCTAACCTCATAAAGTATTCAAGTTCAAGATCATCATCTTCAATTGATTCCTTAACATTTTCCATTCCTTCTTCAACAAAATATAGCGATAGGTGTCGTGCAAAATAATTATCTAATCCTTCTTGAGCACCTTTTTGGCTTTTATACTCGGTTACAGACTTTAGTAATTCAAAAGATTGCTTTTTCTGATCGCTAGAAATAATAGGAGACTCATTCAAAAGACCGAGTATATATTCTACATCTCCCCATATTTCAAAATCCTCTTCAAATTTTACTTGCAAAATAGCAGGAATAATGATTTTGAAAGGTTCATATATCTTATTGACAAATAAACTACTAATTAAGTCGGTAAGCGCTTCTCTACTCTTGGAATTATTAAAAGAAAATTTCTTTTGAAGAATAGCAATCTTCTTTTTTTGATTTTTTGTAACACAAAATTCAGCAATTTTATTAAAGTCTATATTCATAGTTTTAAGGTCTCCATATATTGATTAGATTATCTTAAATTTTACTCGAACACCATCACATAAATGCGATAATGCTGCTTTTATAGATGAACCCGCTCGTCCTTTTTCAGACGACCTCAAAGAAGATAGTGAGGTCGTCTGAAAAGCGGAAACTGCGTGTGTACAATTCCACGCACACATAACATCAGAATTAAAGGTTTGTGTGGGGTACGGCTTGTTTTAATTATTAAACTGGAATCATTCTGCTAAAGCAATCATATAGATTTTTACCAATTAAATAGATATTTTGGAATTTTACTTCTTCAGGCATTTGTACACCAAATTCATCAAAATAATCTTCTTCATCCCATTCATTTTCATGATCCCAATAGAAAATTTGCCCAATTCTTTCTCCTTGAGTACATAGACAAATCAAATCACCAAATTCATTACTTGATATTGGTAGAAAATTATCTGGTATTCTATTTTTGTATTTTTCAAGCCTTTCACTAATTTGGGAGTTTTTTTGATAGTTTATATTTTCACCATAAAAAAAACCTAAATCACCACCATTCCATTCGATATTACCACCCACAGGAATATCGTCATCAGGATAACAATATTCAGGTAAATCACTATATGGGGTTAACTTAAATTCTTTTATAAATCCTGTCTCTCCACCAAATAATTCAAGATAATCCAAATAATCTGAAAATTCTTCTTTAGTAATATCTAAAAATTTAGACATTGATTTTCTAGATGTAGGAATCAGTGGTTCAAATGTAAACCTTTGAACTCCACCCATTTTCTCAACTAAACTCTTAATTTTCATTTTCATTACTTCTTTCAGTTATAATTTGTCAAATAATCAACATTTCTTCTTAGGTTGTTTATTACGCATAGTACATGTATGTATTCCACATATACGTTACATTAAAAGTGAAAATTTCATGTAGACTAAGAATTGCTTAAATCAGGGAGGATAATAGGTTTGTAACTAAGTACTTTATCAGCTATTTCCTCGGAGCTCATGTTTGTCCAAAATATATAATCTGATATATTTGGATCTGTGACCAATTTTTCTAATTTTTCAAAAAATACAGCTTCATCCTCTTCTGAACCTTCAAAATTTCTTAACTGATCAATCAGTTTGATTAAATATAATCTATCCACCATAATGCTATCCTCTTCCAAAATGGTATTTCTGGTCTAGTATCTCTTTATGAAAGCTACGCTTACTATATATACACGACGCTACACCAGTTTATCAATCATCAGGATTTTCTTCTAAATAATTTAAAAACTCCTCAAATGAGTTCGCAATAATAATTGAATTTTTTTAAAATTAGCTTCTCTTGATATATTTTCACTCCATACGTCCCTTACATAATAAATAATTTGCCAACTATTTTTTTCTAAACAGAGGTAATTTCCTCCCCAATCAAAAGCAAAAGGAATCAGGTTTTTAGGTAACTCATTAAGTTTCCATTCATTTATTGCTCTTCCTTCCAATGTAAAATCTGGATCATCCTCAAACTGCTTAAAATATTTCATTGGAATGAAGTCGCGAATTTCAATATAGTCATAATCAATATTATCATTGACAAAACAAGAAAGATTGGGAGTACCACCATTCCATTTGAAGTAATGTGACTTGAATGAAGCTGGAAAAGATACTTCTAAATTCTTTTCAACCTCATTGAAATCATATTCAGATAAATTTTTCTCACAATCATAAAAACTAAGCATAACAACCTCCTTTAACAATTTAACAAGCAGCAGTTTTTCTCTTCTCCCTTCTCTTTTGGAGCAGTTTTCTTACCTCAATATTATTTTTATAAATTTTGATTAGATTTCCCCTCTCATCATGTTCATAAACAAAATCTATTACTTTATTATCATTAATAAAAAAAATAAGATTCAAAGTTCGTTATATTTTAATGGTAAGCATAAAGATTCCATAAAGCTTTTAGCTTTTTCAGAAACAAAAACTCCTAACTTATCCCCTGCACCATGATAAAAATCCGATTCATTATCAATAGCATAATCCCATTCTTGAGGAGATTTTTTATGAAAACTAATAAAATCATTAGCTTTTATCCACCACAAATTTGGCATTTTGTCTGCAATTGATTGATTGTGCCTACCTTTCTCAATTACATCATCAATGGAGTAATATTTTTCAAAATAATCTTCTGAAAGATTTTTCCAATCACACTTAATAATTTTATTTTTGACTGCAAGAATTGGAGTAAATCCAGTTAGTCCTGAAGTAAATAAAGAATCTTTAATTTTCTGGGAAACTATCAAGCTTCTATTCGATACATAGGCCTCTGGTACATCAGGACCTAGTCGATCAATATATATTTCAGGGCTAGGAACATTTCTAGTTTTTTTAGAGGCATGTCCTTCCCATAAAATATAAGCAAAATCGCCGTAAATATCAGTTTTTTCAGAAAGTGAGGAAAGATCGCTATAAACTTCAAATAATTTCATAATTATTACCTTTCACAAAAATCTTTATTTCTTACATTTCCTCTAGTTTTTCTTTCATCAAGTTTTCTAACCAGTCTTCAAATTTTTCAAATTCAGTATCCTCTTCCCATTCTTCAGGAGGAATATCAGGGAAAAAAACACCAAAATTTTCATTTTCTTTTGTTAAAAGGAAACCAGCTTGCTCGCCAGTTCTTGGAATGGAAATAGTAATTAAGATATTAGGGAATAAATTACAATCAGTTCCTTCAAAAACTTGTTGTGACCAATCATAAAGCTCGTTAGGAGATAAAAAATCGAATCCAGGTAATAACTCATCTTGAAACAAAGTACAAGATCCTACTGTTAGAAGAAATTCTCTATATATTTTAGGGAATTTGACTTTATATTTTTCTTCAAAACCATTTATCTCATCTAAAGAAACATCATATCTTTTTTTAAAAATAAAATTTGATTTTCCATAATTAATTAAGTTTCCATTACTAGATTTGATTAAATCTTGTATATCTACAAGAATTTTTTTGAAATTATCCATAAATTAATATCCTTCATTCAATTTTTATATCTATTATCTAGGAACAATATAGTTAATTATTCCTGTTGGAGTGCTATATGGCAAATGTGTTCGTAGGGCAGACCCAGTACCGTGTATAGTTCCAGTATGAGTGTGTTTCACAGGAGTTAGATTCCACCATGTATTTGAACCACCATTTTTAAGTAGAATTATATGATGAGGAGTGACCACTTATTAACATCATCCATAATGTCATCATATGGAACAATTCTTTTAGGCTTCTTATTCCGTTTTTTCTTCAAACCTAATGGAGATCAAACCAAGCATTTGTATTAGAAGTAAAACTATACAAATTGCTCCCACCTAATAGTAAGATAGAATCCTGATTCACAAACCGCCCGGCCGCGGGCCCGTAATACCGCATCAGATTGTAATGCAGTTCAGTCCAGTCGCTTCATTATAATACTGGTTCTGCAATCTGAACGGCTGATGCGCGTTCTGATAAACACGCTCGTTCTTTTTCAGACGACCTTGAGTTTTGGGGTCATCTGATTTGAAAACTGCACCCTCAGGAATCTGTAAGGCCGTCTGAAAAGCGGAAACCGCATTCGTACCGCCCACACCCTACGTTGGGATTAGAAATTTTGTGCAGGCTACGGCTTGCTTACTATCAAGAAAAGTTAATTATTCCACAGTTTCAGCAGCTTCTTTTAACCAAAATTGGATTGATTCGATAGGATTTAATTTTTTCGCACGAATAGTATTTGTATAATCGGGTGGTAATACTTCAACATTAATCATTATTTCTGAACGAGCTTGATTTAAGGAGAATATTCCCTTCATATCACACCGATGAAGTGCTTCCTCCATCACATTAATCCGGAAATTGAATTCTTTTTCATATTCCACTTCTGTTTTTAATGAGTGAATATCAATACGATCTAAGAAAGCTTGGTTTACTTGATGGAAATATTGTGAACCAAACTCTAAGTAAGGACTATCTATCGAAGACCATTTAAAATCTGCAATATCGTAAACATCCCAATTTTGAGCAATGCTTTGTTTTTTTAATGCTTCATATGACCAAGCACTCACAAAAGGAGCCAGTGCCTCACCTGTGGTACTTAACACAAAGAAGTAAAAAGTTTCATTTGTCAATTTGAATAAATCTATAGCCGCCTGACTTGTTGCCTCTTCGATTGTAGCAACTAACTTTTCAAATATATCATCAGAATAATTCATCCTGCTACCTCCTTAAGTATTACATTTTTTAATCTATCTCGTACCTTTTCATGAAATTTTCTATTATGCATTTCATTATGAGGGCGAGGATGACCAGCAGCTTGGCCTGACATAACTGGCCGACCTTCCAATACTATTTTTCTACCAAGCTGTTGTGAGTTTGCTCTAGTACTACCGAGATTACCATCGCCTAAAGGACCTTTTTTAGCAAGTCTCAAAACATCCACCCAAGTCTACACATTAGGCGCAAACTGATACAGATTGTCTCCACCCAACAACCCAATCGGATCCTGATTTACAAACCGCCCGGCCTCAGGCTCGTAATAGCCGTACCATAACAGATTGCCGTGGATATCAGTCATCACGCGCGGTATGCCGACTTGGTCGCAGTGGAAGTAGTGGGTTTGTTGGTCGCTTTTGCCCTTGGCATTGGTGTGGTTGTGTACCTATGTCAAGGGTTCGTAGCTGTCTTAATTTAGGCGTCTGGTTTTGCCTAAGGCGTCTGAAAAACAGAAACCGCGTGCGTGCGTACCGCACACACCCTATATCGGGATTGGAGGTTTTGTGCGGGCTACGGCTTGCTTATTCAAAATCTATAACATCTCCTTGTGAGAGAATTTCATCGAAATTGTCTGCTATTTTCCCGATACTTCCATCATCTAGCCAATACTCCCATATTGAGAAATCATCTTCCAAATCAAAATACACGCACGCTCCATCAGCTAAAGAGCCAAACAGCAAACCTCTTTTTACTCGTTCTGAGTCAATATATCCATTTGAGTCATGCCTTTCTACAATATTAGGCATCTGTTGTTTCTCTTTATTTATCTCTACTAGGTATTTTAAATAGCACCATTGAGGAAAGCCATTTAAGTTATCAAACAACGATTCTTCATTAAACAGATTAATTTGATAGTTGTTGAATTCAATCTCCATAAATAATTGAAATTTATTAATAGTATTTTTATACGAAATCGGAAGTACGATTTTCAACTTATTTTCTATATTTGATAACTGATTCATAGCAACTCCTTAACGTCTATTTACAATATGATGGTTTCTTACAACTTCCAACATGATCTTGTGCACGCTTTTTCCAATATGCTTCACGAAAACTGTCATATGCTTGAGCTTGGGTTTTATTTCTACGGAAACTTTCTGTAATGAAAAAATGTAATTGTTTACTAATTTTCTGATGTATTTGCTGATTTATTTCTAGTAAAGAACCGGGGTCTTTTCCAGATATATGGTGCAGTTGAATTTCTCTACCATTATGACCTCGTGGAGCCTGACCTTTCCACATTTTACAAATATTTGAGTTGGTAAAACAAAAGCTTTCGGGTCTTGATAGACAGTCCTACCTTGATAAGTAACAGGCTTTTTACTTTTTAGCATATTACGCATGAGCTTAGTCATCCAGACGGCACTCAATCCCAATGTATCTGACCAATTTTGCGTATTGAAAGCAAACAGATAAAAGTTTTTCCGCCCTCAAGTCCAATCGGATCCTGATTCACAAACCGACCAGCATCAGGCTCATAATACCTGAAGAAGTTGTAATGCAGTCCCGTTTCATGGTCGGCATATTGGTTTTGCAGCCGGAAGGCTGGTATGCGCTATCCGCTCCTCTTTCAGACGATCCCAGCCGGTGTATTCGCTGAACCGCAAGAAGTTGCCGTCCTTATCGCTCATCTCTCTTGGAATGCCAATTGGTCGCAGTGGAAGTAGTGGGGTTGTTGACAGTACGCAACAACACCCCTTTGTGGCCGGGTAGGACGGATTCGTCGCCGGTGGTGCGGTTGATCTTACTGGCTTTAAAGACGAAGGCAGACTTGCGGTTGAGGCGGACGTCAAGAAACTATTTAAATTTTTCTAATAATTTTTTTCTCAATTCCGCAAATTCATCCGATAAATTATTTTTAAGTTCAGTATAAATTTCATCATCGATTTTACTTTGAGTGAATAGTGTCTTTTCAATATAAGGGATAACTTTTTTAGAACTAATTGAAATTAAAAATGCAATAATTTCATTGTAAATATAAGATTTTTCATTAAATTGGCTTAGTTTATCTATTAGTAAATTTTCAATTGATTCTGATTTATAATGTTTTCCTTTTAATCCATACAATACCCATGAAATAATTTTGTGATGCTTGCTGTTTAAATTTTTTATAAGATATTCTTTTATATAATTTCTTTTTGGGAAATATGCGGAGCTAAATGCAGTAGAAATAATTATAGAATATCTATTCATATTCCAAATAGAACTAATATTATTTTCCACAGTACGAAATTCTTCTTCTCCTAGATTATATTTTCTAAATAGATGTCCTAAGGAAGATATTGCAGATGATTTTACTTTAATACTTTTGTCATTTTGAATAGAGTGAATTAATATGGAGAAAATCTCTTTCAATTCCGTGGTGCTAAGTTCTTCTTGCATTTGTCCCAAGATAAAATTTGCAATTTCTCTATGTTTACTATATCGACTTGTTAAGAGAATATTTCTGATTATATCAATAATCTCTTTATACTGAAAAAATTGTAGTCTTTTTGCTGCTTCATATTGAATAATAGAATTAGAATGTAGTAGTTTTTCTAATAAGTCATTGATTGATAGATCTTTACATTCTAAAAAAGCGTCAAAACTTGAAATTCTATCATTTACCATATTATTTTTTCCTGTTACACTTATCTTTCGAATGCCAAGCCTTTAGGGTCGTTCCATCTTTGTACGTTCAGTGCAAACTGATATAAATTTTTCCCCCATCAATCCAATCGGAACTTGATTCACAAACCGACCTGCCTCAGGCTCGTAATAACGCATCAGGTTGTAATGCAGCCCGGTTTCTTCATCATAATACTGGTTTTGCAGTCTAAACGGTTGATGCGCATTCTTGTAAACCCGCTCATCATTTTCAGACGACCCAAGGCGGTGCATTCTCCGTACCACAGAAGATTGCCGTGGATGTCGGTCATCTCTTTCGGAATGCCGATTTGGTCGGTGTGGAAGTAGTGAGATTGTTGTCGGTTTTCTCCGTCTTCGTTGATGTGGTTTTGATAGGCGAAACCGCATACGTACCGCACGTACCCTACGTCAAGACTGAAGATTTTGTGCGGGCTACGGCTTGCTAATAATTAAACATTCCTTTTTTTACTAATAGAAAGTCTTCTAAAGAAGATGATATTTTTTCTAAGGAGTCTTCACTCATTACTCCCATGCCGACAGCAAAAATATTTTGATTTTTATTATCCATCAGAATGGCAACCCCGCCACCATTATCTCCAATCATAAGAAAATTCGGCAAATATTCTTTTACTTCATAGTCAATATTCCTTTGTTGGATATCCTCGGCTTCCAAAAGGGTTATCTCATCTCCAAATAATCCATTACTTAGTTCTAAAAATTGAAGATATGAAGGATATAAAATATGCCACTCTGAAGGTAACATTTTTATAGCTTGGCTAGTAGCAGGATTATTTAAAGTATATAAGGCTTCTAATTCATGTCTATTCATTTTAAAGTGCTCCTAGTTCTCTGAAATACTTGTAACTTTGACTTAGTTCTCGTTTAATTTGCTTGGCATTCTTTGGAAAGGCGCCGTCCAAACGGGTCGTAGGAGTAGTCGATGGTGCAACTATCAGATTGCCGTTAATCTAATTGTTTAAGGCCCTCTGCAAAACAACTTTCAGACGGTCGTTATCCTAACTAATGTTTCACTATCACTAGCGATATTTTTTTCTTGGGTCTTTAAAAGTTCCTATAAACTTCAGATCATTGTAAAGTTTACCTGGATTTTCCTCATAAAATTTTGCATTAGAATAGTAATATAATGAATTACCTTCATTTATTCCTTTCTCTTTTGCTACTTTCACAATATCCTTTATAACTTTATTGGAGTGTGCCCCAACTTCTTCTGCTAACACTTCAACTGGCACAATTTCTCCATTATCTGTCTGGAATGCCACAAAATAATCGGAATCAATAAATGAAACTCCAAAATCTGCAAAAGCTGGACAATGAGAATCTGAGTCCTCCATTCCATCTGTATATTCATTAAACTCATCAGGTGTTTTAAAAGATGTCCCCATCCACACAGAAATCATATCTTTAGTTGTTTCAATCATATAATACCTCATAATTCAAAATGTTATATATCTTATTAATCCCAATAAAAGTCTGAATTATTTAATTCCTTCCACTCTTCCAAAGAATAAAGAAAAGGCAAAGAAAAGTTTTCCAATATTTTTTCTTTTAAATTTTCTGACACCATAAATGCTCCTGAATAATTATAATTGGAAGACAATAAAATATCCTTATCTGAATTAGTATATGCCTCCAGTGAAAAATCATCTTCATCTAATGCTAAATCTGGGTAAACAATTTCATCCTCAATTTCCCAATCAACTATTCTTACTAAATAATAGACTTCGTTCGTCAATAACTCACCTTTTGTATTGACAATAATTGCTTTACTCATTCCAAAATCATGATCAAACCCATATTTTTTTATAAATTCCAAAAAACGTGCTGACATGATAAAGAAATCATTATATGGAAGAAAATCAAAAGTAACACCTCTTGCTTTCTTTAAGCAGATATAAACCTTTTCAGGCATTGGAGGAATTTCTTGTCCCTTTACGAACCAACTCCATGGAAAGTCAAAATCAGGATGCGTTTTTTTAGGGTTGAATTCCTCTGATATACCTAGGACTCCACTACTTACTCGTGGCAACCCCATTTTTTCTGCTTTATCCATGCTTTGCAGAGCATATCCCCACACTAATAACTTTTTCATAATATCCTCCTAATCTAATCGTTTTGGTGAGTTGGTAGATGAACATCCTCCAACAGATATGGACTTGCTCAACCGTTAGTCCAACTATCTCTACCTAAACCTTTGCCTTTCATGCTGAAACTATTAAAAAATATTTTGTTTTCTTTCCAAACTGCCTGTGGAATTAAATGGTGTGTCTGCCAAGAAGAAGCTGGACGGAATATTCCCTGAGTATTATAAGTGTCGGTAACGACGATATGGTCTTTGCGGTAGTCGAACGTCCATTCTTCACCTAGGTAGTTGCTGCTTTTGAGCACTTTGCCGTCGGTATCGTAACGGTCTTATTCGTAGCAAGACACCAGTCTGTCGGGCTGGCTGTGTTCGACCATGATGTGGTTTCCCCAAAGTTATGCAGTACCGTAGATAGAAAGATGCGTCCATTACTACGATAATAAGCGTCATAGCTAATTGTTAAACACCATATTTCTCTTAGAAATTTTTTTACATTATCAGGTAACTCCTCTAAATAGTGGGGTAGAGAATCTAAAATAATTTCTCTATTCTCATACCAGCCTGAAGCAATCATTTTCTTAAAAAAATCTGAGTGTATTTCGTATGGTTTTTTCATAAATACTTCTTATTATTTTACTGTAGTATTTTAGAATGAAATATTCAGCCTTATTGACGCCTGTTTGGAGTCATAGATGAACAAAAGGGAATTCCATGCCAATTCAGGGCCTTTAAATTCGAGTACTGGAGCACTTTTTAGTACACAATATGATTTTAAAGGAGGATATAAATTAAGAAAATTTTGAATAATTTTTGATTCTAAGATGTTTTTAGTTAAATAAAAATAGTCATTAAATAAGATATCAATTTCCTTTTTGTATAGGTCGATAAATATTTTTCCTTCTTCTCCAAGGTAATAAATATTTTCTTGAAATAAATAAATACCTTCTTGTATATTTTTAAAATTTATTAATTTAGTTTTTTCTTTAATGTCTTTAATATCATTAAAGTTTAAGAAGAGATTATTGATGACAATGTTTTTTTGTTGTATAAATAATTTAATTTGATTCATATGTAATTTTACCTCCTGAAAGATCGAAGTTTGCCAGTACTTGTTAAAATTCCCAGGGGCAAAAGCCATACCTGCCGGCCCATGTGGATACAGTGTAAACAATATTGTCCCTTTTTCTAGGACAACATTTTTCCAATTATCCACACCTGGATAGTCCTTACTTCTTGCCAGCCAGCCGCTTCACCGGCAGGATCTTGTCCTGCACATGGATCATTACATGTTCCAGGCGATTTTTAGAACTTAACCCTAATGGGTCAGCCCACATTTGACTGTTTTGTAAAGCCCAATAGAGGTTACTACCACCAGCCAATCCAATCGGATCTTGGTTGATAAATCTTCCACATTCTGGCTCATAATACCTGAAAAAGTTATAGTGCAGCCCCATCTCACGGTCGGCGTACTGGTTTTGCAGGCGGAAGGGTTGGTATGCGCTATCCGTTACCTTGGTTTCCTCTTTCAGACGCCCCATGCGGTGTAGTTACCAAACCAGATTACCTTCGCTATTGGTCATCTCACGCGGGATGCCGATTTGGTAGCAGTGGAAGTAATGGATTTGTTGTCGGCTTTCGCTGTCTTCGCTGATGTGGTTTAGACAGGCGAAACCGCCTTCGTGCGTACCACAATGCTCTACGTCGGGATTGGAGGTTTCGTACGGGCTACAGCTTGCTATTTTGAATGAGTTATTTTTTCTACTCTCCCATCTTTTTTAGAAATAACTATATGGAAATTACCACCTAGTGCTTGTGGAGGGGCTCCATTAATGATCCAGACATCTTTCTCTTCAATAATACGGTATGGTTTTTGATTTATTGAAACGGTATTTCCATATACGTTTTTTATGTATATTTCAGCAAGCTCAAGAGCCATATTTTCTGAACTGACTAACATATTGCTCTCCTTTTTGTCTAAAAAATCTTTTGCAAAAGCTGAAGTAAAACAAAGAAATACTAATATAATAAAGAGACAGATTTTGTTCATCATTCTTTCCTTAATACCAAAATTTAAAAATCGATTGTGCTTGTGTAGGTAATGCATTATCTATATATTGATTAAATGAGAAATTTTTAAAAAACGAATGTTTCAGACGGCCTTGATGCTGATCAATAATCGGATTATTAAAGAACCAATATTTCAGACAGTCTCAAAGAACGGATTGAGACTGTCTGAAAAGCAAAAAACGCGTGCGTTCACACAGCACACAACCTACTTCGAGACTGAAGATTTTGTGCGGGCTACGGCTTGCTTTAATTATTAAACTGGAATCATTCTGCTAAAGCAATCATATAGATTTTTACCAATTAAATAGATATTTTGGAATTTTACTTCTTCAGGCATTTGTACCCCAAATTCATCAAAATAATCTTCTTCATCCCATTCATTTTCGTGATCCCAATAGAAAATTTGCCCAATTCTTTCTCCTTGAGTACATAGACAAATCAAATCACCAAATTCATTACTTGATATTGGTAGAAAATTATCTGGTATTCTATTTTTGTATTTTTCAAGCCTTTCACTAATTTGGGAGTTTTTTTGGTAGTTTATATTTTCACCATAAAAAAACCTAAATCACCACCACTCCATTCGATATTACCACCTACAGGAATATCGTCATCAGGATAACAATATTCAGGCAAATCACTATATGGGGTTAACTTAAATTCTTTTATAAATCCTGTCTCTCCACCAAATAATTCAAGGTAATCCAAATAATCTGAAAATTCTTCTCTAGTAATATCTAAAAATTTAGACATTGATTTTCTAGATGTAGGAAACAGTGGTTCAAATGTAAACCTTTGAACTCCACCCATTTTCTCAACTAAACTTTTAATTTTCATTTTCATTACTCCGTTCAGTTATAATTTTGTCAAATAATCAACATTTCTTCTTAGGTTGTTTATTACGCATAGTACATATATGTATTCCACATATACGTTACATTAAAAGTGAAAATTTCATGTAGACTAAGAATTGCTTAAATCAGGGAGGATAATAGGTTTGTAACTAAGTACTTTATCAGCTATTTCCTCGGAGCTCATGTCTGTCCAATATATATAATCTGATATATTTGGATCTGTGACCAAATTTACTAATTTTTCAAGGAGCACCTCTTCATCCTCTTCTGATCCTTCAAAATTTCTTAACTGATCAATCAATTTGATTAAATATAATCTATCCAACATAATGCTATCCTCTTCCATAAAGATTATCCCCACCCAACAGCCCAATCGAGTCCTGATTCACAAACCGCCTGACCGTCCTGACCATATTTGTAGACGGTTTTGGCCTAGATTGTTAAAGAACCAATATTTCAGACGACTTCGAAAAAGAATTGAGGTCGTCTGAAAAACAGAAACTGTGTGCGAACCACATACACCCTACATTAGGACTGAAGGTTTTGTGCGGGCTACGACTTGCTTAATAAATTTATTAAATATTCCAATTAAAAATACTTAAATGGATAAACATTAAACAAATTATTACTTATACTATTTACTGAATATATAAACTCAGTTTTTATATTATCCGTAAGTGTCTCTCCTTCATCTAATAGGTGCTCTAAATCTCTGTATAACAAAGCCAACTGGATAAATTGTGAGAAATCTATCCCTAAATTTGTAAATCCAGATCTGGTATACTCTCCAGCATCATGATTATAATGGAAAATGGTATTATCTATTTTATTTAAAAACCATCCATCTCCCTGTCCTGCTTGTCCAATACTCCAAAAACACCTTGATATTTCGGGATAATTACACTCTAGGTATCTATTTTCATTTAAAGCCTCTTCATAATTAAAAAGAGAAATATCAGGTATTATTTCTACTTCCTGATACTTAGCAATAAATAACAAATAGTTATTATCCAGCTTAGGAAGTTTATCTAACTTTTTAATTTCTACTTTACGCTTAATACATATATTGAAAAAATCCTCGGGCAATAATTTTAATTTGAACATAAATGTATACTCCATAAATCACAAACCATGTATCGGATTGATCGGCCGGTCGCCACCCACCGCACCTTTGAAGGCCGGGAAGTTATAAATAAAGTTGGATAGTACTTGTTATTTTTTTTTGTGTTTCGACACTAATTTCCTGGTTAAAATTTTGGATTAATTTTAAAAAATCAATAATTAATTTGATTTGAGTAGTGTTAAATATCGCACTTTGGTTTCTTAGGGCAATATATAAAAAGTCAACAACGTAACCATATAAATGAAATTTAGACAAATTAGAAAAAATATATTTTAAACAGCAAGGAGTAAAATATAATAAAGCCTTATTAGTAAAAGCTTGCCACTCTAGTGATTCAAGTATTGAGAGAAAATCATCGTATGTTATCTCAATCCAAGTTTTAGTAGATAGTTGCATTATAGAAAATATATAAGAGTTATCACTATCATCAAAACTTATGATGTTATTTTTATCAACTTTGAAAACTGGAAAAGTAGGCCCAATTTTTTCCTCCAGATAATTTCTTTCTTGTATATATTTTACCTCCGTTAGAAAGTTTTCAAATTCACAACATAGTCCTAAGTCTTTGATAAACTTGGAAATATAATCTAAAAAATCATGAATTATATTGATTTCATTTTTGGTTAAAGATTGTAGTAAATTAAATAGTTCACTTACTTCTCCTTGGGATATGTTGGAATAATAACTAAATAATTCTATGAAACAATCATTATCTATACTAGGATTTTCTATCGAGCTTAGTAAAAGTGTATTTAAATGTAAAGCAATTTCATTTTGTTGTTTATCTGACATTTGATTTTTAATTAATAAAATTAGATCGTTTTTTTTCATGTCTTACTTTCTACATTTTAAGGTATAGCACCATTTGATTGATTTATAATCTATTTTTTATTTACGTTTTCTAAAATTATTTAATAGTTTTACTATCTTCTCTTTATTTTCGCTGGATGAGTTAATTGCAATTCTAACAGCATTTTCTCCAAATTCATTTTGTATATTTTTATCAGATCCATTATCAAGGAGTACTTTCACCATTTCTATATTTCCAAACATGCATGCATAATGTAGGGGAGTATATCCTAAGTCCCCTTTAAGATCGATCAATGCCCCATTTTGAAGAAATACAAGAGCATCATTTAAAGAATTATTTCTAGCTGCAATATGTAAAACTGTATCATCCATGCCCCCTACTTGATTTATATCTTTAATAGTGTCACCCAAAAAATCAGGATGTGTCTCATATTTTTTTAAAATACATAATAATTCTTTTTCCATTAATTATACCCATATTCCTGCATCAGATACGACTGCTAAAGTAAGTGCAACTCCCCAGCCCACCCTTTTTTGAGGAGCTGCATCCGTTGGCTCCAAAACTGCGGCATCTGTACCTAATCCAGTTAATACAGCACCCGTTACGTTTAAGCCAAATAAATCAATCCAAATTTGAGTATTAAAAGCGAATTGATAAAGATTATTCCCACCCTTTAATTTGATCGGATCCTGATTCACAAACCGACCTACATCAGGCTCATAATACCTGGAGAAGTTGTAATGCAGCGACCTTATTACGGTTTTGTTGGCTCGCCAATAATATGATTCAATTACTTATAATTTCTCAATAAATTCATTATCTCTTTAGACTTTTTTTTATCATGATATTCTTCCGTTGCATAATGCTTTGCATCATATCCGAACTCATTTTTTATATTTGTTTTAGCACCATTCTCTAAAAGAATTTTAATAATATCAATATTTCCGTGAAGGCAAGCATTTTGAATAGGAGTAAAATTTAATTCGCCTTGTTGATTGATATTAGCACCATTTTCTATTAGTAAGATAACATCTTTTTTAGCTTGAGAATTAACGGCTAAATTTAATAATGTTTCTCCCATAGAACCTAAGTCATGTACTGAAGTGATTGGATTACTACTAAAAAAACTAGGGTAGTCTTGGTATTTCAAAAAAAGTTTTGTTAAAAGATTATTCATATTTACTCTCCAAACAATTCTATCTAGAACATTCAGCTTTTGCTTTTTCTTTTAAAACATTTAATCTGTTTTTCCAATCATTTATTTACTTTTTTATTTGCTTTGTTAAATATTTGTCGTAAACGAGAGTTGTAGTGCAGCCCCGTCTTACGGTCGGCATATTGGTTTTGCCGTCTGAACGACTGATTCGCATCCTTATAAACCCGCTCGTCCTTTTTCAGAAGACCCCAGCCGGTATAGTTGAAGCAAGTGAGGAGAGCATAGGGAAAAGGTCGTCTGAAAATTGATTTCAGATAACCTTGATATTAAGCGGAACTCGACCTAACCTACGACTACTGTTTGTTAAGAGGTATTTATCGTCCTTGACCAAGAATTTCTTCTCCAATTAGTGAATCTAACTCTATCCATGCATCTTCAAGTTGACTAACAATAGAAGATTTATTTTTATTTGGATCGTCTTTTAGATTGAGATACCAAATATGTGTTAATTTTGGTATTTCATATAAATAAGACGCTAGTCTTTTTTCAATTAGATTATGATTATGAGTATAATGCTTTATTTCATTCAAAATTTTTAATAATTCTTGGTAGTCCTTTACATCAAATTCAAGATCCATTCTGACCTTATCAATAAAACTATTATTTTCAAGTTTTTCTAATAATTCTTTCATGGTAACCACCTTTAAGTTATACAAAGGCAAAGGATTGCTTCTGCTGGAATAGTTTATTTATTTTTAAAGTTAAGCGTTCAGTCCGATAGAAATAGATAACACATCTTCCTCATTGTCGAGTAGAGATATATCGACAACTTTATCTATTTTATTACTAAATAATTTTAAACAATAAAAATTAGGTTTGTTTATTAATTCTAGCCAATTGCTAATATTTTTTATTTTGATAATAAACAAGGGGAATAACTCTATTGGTATTTCCGCCGAATCATGTATTCCTCCATAAAAGTATACATAAGCAATATCATTTTCCTCTGGTGCAAAAAAATTTAATATTTCATTTTTTATCGATAAACTAAAATTTTCTTTTGATAATTCTATATTTCTATAGGGGGTAAAAGTACGATTTATTATTTCACATGAGAGTGGATATGGAATAATTTTTTCAGAATCTGAAATTAAATTATTCAAAAAATGAATTTCTTTCATTTTTTTCATTAAATGATTCTGTTTTAAAGTAAAGATCTTATTTTCTAAAGTTGTCATGATACTATTTCCTATGTTGTACGGTTACATTATCTTTGTAGTACTTCCAAGAAAATGTACCATTCCCATTATTTCTTTTTGACTAAGATTTCCATCCATTTTGGCAGTAGCTACATGCCAGTGTGGAGAAGGGTATTTTGCAATCGGAAGGGTTTGTGAGCAGAAGACAATAACAGAAACAGCGTGTGTACTGCACACGCTTCTATGTTGTGATTGAAGGTTTTGTGCAGACTATGGTTTGCTTTTTAATATTCCTCCAGTATTTCTATCAATTTCTGTAATTTCATTAGAAGAATGTAGAGAAAGATAATTATTTTTTTCTACAAAGTCTATAAAATCTATAGAATCAAAGTGCCAATATATCCAAATAATATTTCCATTATGAGATAGATAAATTAGTTTAATTTCATCAGTAATGTAAATTTGATTATCAAAAAAATATAATTGAATTTCGTATTCTGCTTCATAAATTAAAGAAAAAGCTTTTTTCGAACATGAAAAAAAATATACTTTGAATTTATCTATAATAAAAAAATTACCATCTTCTAGTTGTATTAGATTGTAATTAAAGTCAATAGGTGAGTATGTAAATATACAACCTTCTATCTCCCATAATAACTTTAAATCATCTTGAATTTCAATTTTAATCTTATTAGATAATAGCTTCATGATAAGTTTCCTTTATCAACGGACTTTTGGTTATGTTTAAAATATCCTAATGTATATTCAATTTTCTTTGCAGATATTTTAAACTTGAACCAGCCTAATATATCAATCCAAATCATAACGTTTGGATTGGATGTATAAAAATACTCATCTCCAAGTAACCCAATCGGATCCTGATTCACAAACCGACCCGTATCAGGTGAATAATACCTGAATAGGTTGTAATTCAGCCCCGTCTCGCGGTCGCAATACTGGTTTTGCAATCGGAAGGGTTGGTGAGCATTTCCGGATGTGTTGGTTTCGTTCTTCAGTTTGCCCCAGCCGTAATACAGGTAGTTGATTTGTCTGCTGCCGGACAAACCGTTTCGGGCGTTCTCTTCTCTAGACGGCACTTTCCATTGGTACTGACCGTTTTCGTTGTAGTCGAAGCCGGTAAGGATGACACATAAGAAAAGATCGTCTGAAAATTTTCACACAACCTTTTTAGGCTGTTGGTTCTAGACCCAACCTACGCTTGCTAGAAACATTTACAGTTATTTGGATTTTGATTAGCTTTATATAGTTTGAAGGATTTAAAATCAGCAAATTATAAAAGAATTCAGATTTAAAATGAATGTATTTAAATCTCTCTTCCATAACTTAATGCTCTTAGAAAAGTATAATGATATAGCTGGCTCTTCAGATAAAAAACATGCATAACTTTTTTCGATTGGTAAAACTTCCAAGTCATCCATTCCTTCAAAAGCTAGAGTACAAGTTTTGTTTGGTTGGTATCTATGACGAATAGTCCAATATTCTGATATATCTAAATCATTTCCTTCTGATTCTTTCAAAACAATCCAGTTATGGTTATGTAATTGGTCTCTTAAATCTTCAATATGATATTTCATAGTATATTTTCCTCTAGTTATACTACATCCGGGTCGTAGGCGTAGCAGCGGTTAAGTACGGTACAAAAAAGATCGTCTAAAAATATCGAATCTTACTTTTTGGTTTTTTTCTTAGGATTTAATTCTTCTTTACGTTGCTTATAAAATTGCCAATATTTTTTGTCTTCCATAGAGAAAGGTGTGTAACGTAGCTCATTATAAGTTAGGTCAAAATATTTATAGGCATTTTCCATATCACCTAGTTCGTAATAGATAATACCTGCCCATAAAAATGTACTGCCATCAGGAACTGTTTTTCGCGCCTCAAGCGCAATAAGTATCCACTCAAGAGCTTTGGGATAATCACCTAATTTTTTATAGCTTCCTGAAATACCACAGGCGATTGCCGAAGTAGGCTCAACGAATTGAGTGGCTGGTTTAGGTAAAAGTTCCCATGCTTGATTCAGAATATCAATGCGTTCCTCCGGCGTAGTAGCATCATTTGAGTTACATACAAAATCATTGATTTGTTTGTTTAATTCATAGTTTACTTGATCTAAATACATAATTTCTCCTTCTTATGTGCATTCTTTAAAGAGTATTTATTACCATGTTGGTCCGGTTGTGTACCTGTGCCAAGGGTTCGTAGGAATCCGGGTCGGTGTAGAGATAGGTATATCTGCCGTCCGGGTGGACTTCCTGCAAGAGGTGGCTGCCGTCCCAAACGAATCCGATTTCCTCTTCAAGGCCGTCTGAAACTTCTTCGTTTTTCAGACGCCTTTTGCCTATCCTTCTGCCCAAGGCGTCGTAGGTGTAGGTCCAAGTCTCTTTCGTACCGTCTTTTTTGAAGATTTCCGCCATAACCAGTTGGTCGTGCAGATCGTAGAAGTAGTTCTGTACTTCGCCGTCGGCCAATTCGCGGTGGGTCAGGTTGCCTGCTTTGTCGTAGGCGTAGCTGCGGTTGACGGCATAGACCGATGTTACTGCATTTTTAGCTGTTTCGGTCTGCGTCAACTCGTTAATTGCGGCAATTTGCCTTTTCAGACGGCCTAAGGGATCGAGTTCGTAACGGCTGGCGAGTTTACCCTGTGTGCGGTAGATTTCGCGGTGCAGCTTGTCGCGTTCGATGTCGGAGATGACTTCGTCGTCGAGGCTGATTTGGTGCAGGTGGCCGCTGCCGTAATACAGGTAGTTGATCTGTCTGCCGTCGGGCAGGACGGTGGCGGTACAGTTGCCGTTGAAGTCGTAGTGGTAGCGGACGGTTTCGGTAACGGGCAGATACAGCATATCGTACTGCGCATCGCGCCAGTCGGTTTCAGACGACCTTTGGCATTTGTTGGGTCTTGACCTAGCCTACGTTTGCTGAATAAGGAACTCTTCAAACTGAGTTGGCAAAGAGGGATGAATATCATGTAAATCAATAATTATAATTGAAATTAAGTCATCAATATCTCCTCCTTCTTTTGCAATTTCTTCCTTTTCGTAATCGTACATAGTATAGATAATAAGATTTAAAAAAAATCTAAAACCTTCTGAGCTTGAATCAAATAATTTCCATGCTTGGATACGTTTACTTATTAATGAATTTAATGATATAGAGCTGTTATAATAATTTTCACTTGCTAATAAAAAACTTAATGATATATCGGTATTTTTATTGTTTAAAAATATTTTTTCTTTAATGTTAATCTGTGAATTATTATCATAAAATTTTTTTAGGAAATCTCTTAGCTTATTAATTAGAAAATTTTCATTTTTCTGGTTTTTTTCTAAAAACTCGGAAATATTATTCATAATTTCATTTATATCATACATGACTATTTTTTACCTTTCATTCTTAAGAATTTTAATACCCATGCACAACTACTACACGGTGCTTTAAGTGTACCATCAGCAAGATCATAAGCTTCTGATGTTCCGTTTTTAACGATTTTTCTTAAATCAGAAATTGTCCGAGCATCTGCATCTTCTGCAATTCTGCTAAGAGCATCAGCTTCCCCACATTTGCAATGAAAAGGAGACCTTCTTCGGGCAGGAACTTTATCATAAGCTTCTTGTACGACAGGATGTATTTTTCCTCTTTTACCTTTTACTTTTGTGCTAAATCCTTCAGCAATAATTCCAGATATTGTTTTTATAATAGCCTTAACCCCTTTTTTTGATAGTCCTAATGGATCAATCCATCCCAACGCATTCATCGCAAACTGATAAAAGTTTGTCCCTCCCATCAATCCAATCGGATCTTGGTTAATAAATCTTCCACATTCTGGCTCATAATACCTGAAGAAGTTGTAATGCAGCCCCGTCTCACGGTCAGCATACTGGTTCTGCAGGCGGAAGGGGTGGTATGCGCTATCCGTTACCTTGGTTTCCTCTTTCAGACAATCTTACTGGAACATTAGGTCTCAACTCACCCTAGGACGACTATTTGAATTTCTGTTTAATTAGAATGAATTAATATTCAAGACCTAATTAAATTTATTTATCAAAAGCGGTTGGATCAAAAACAGAGATATATTTTATATTCATTTTGATAGCTTCTTCGAACGGAGGGTCATCTTCAGAAACTTCCAGTGCAATTCCTTCAATAATTTTTGAAAAAAAAGCTTCTTCACATTCATCGTAATAGAAACCTAAATTAGAATTTAAGATATCATTAATAGGTATTCCTATTTTAATAGTTCTGAATTTGCCTTGATATCCTTCTAATGCAGAAATTTTATAAATTTCTCCTGAAGTAATATCTACGTTAATTTCAATTGGAATATCAGTAAATATATATCTGCATGAATAAACATTAGTTTGAAAAAATTTTAATTTTCCATTTAACATATTTTTATTAATAATACTGGAGTAATTTTTAATATTGTCTTTTAATCTGATTCCCCCTAAACTCTTCGCGGGGATTATTTCATCATAAATATTCATTATCAACCTTTCGTATTATTCTGAAGGAAATCTTTGTGTTCCACCTTTACCAGAAGATATTTTCCAATAAGGTGCTCCTTCATAATGCCTAGGGCTCCCTGGGTGGTATTGAATGTAACGAATAGTAAATTTATTACCTCGTGAATTTAATTCTCTTAATGTAAATCTTTTATTGCCTCCACGAGTTTTACGCATTACATCTTGCTGTATAGTTTTTTTATTTGAGGATCAAATTTGTTGTGAACCATCAAAATTTGTATCTAACCCATCTATATATTTCTCAAAATCAAGGTGATATAGTTTTTTTAAATTTCTAATCCAGATAACAAATTCAAAGAAAATATTAATATTTGTATCTGTTATTTCAAATATCCCGTTGTCTTGGTGAGATTCTTGGATAGCTGAGATAATTCTTTTAAATATTTCTTTATTTTCCCTAATTTCATCAATAGGTAATGTTTGCAATCTATCAATAAAAAATAATTCATCCTCAATACTTAAAATAGAGGGTAAGTTTTCTAGTTTTTCTAATAATTCTTTCATGGTAAACACCTTTAAGTTATACAAAGCAAAGGATAGCTTCTGCTGGAATAGTTCATTTATTTTTAAAGTTAAGCGTTCAGTCCAATAGAAACAGATAACACATCTTCCTCTTTGTCGAGTAGAGATATATCTATAACTTTATCTATTTTATTACTAAAGAATTTTAAACAATAAAAATTAGGTTTGTTTATTAATTCTAGCCAATTGCTAATATTTTTTATTTTGATAATAAACAAGGGGAATAATTCTATTGGTATTTCAGCCGAATCATGTATTCCTCCATAAAAGTATACATAAGCAATATCATTTTCCTCTGGTGCAAAAAAATTTAATATTTCATTTTTTATCGATAAACTAAAATTTTCTTTTGATAATTCTATATTTCTATAGGGGGTAAAAGTACGATTTATTATTTCACATGAGAGTGGATATGGAATAATTTTTTCAGAATCTGAAATTAA